>JAYTHR010000603.1:0-7534 GCA_043732425.1 Bdellovibrionales bacterium | reverse complement strand
AAAACATGAATAATAGTGGTCAAACAATCATCTCTGTTGATGTTCCGTCTGGACTTGATTCAGATTCTGGAACAGCTGAAGGAGCAGTCATCGAGGCTACACTCACTGTTACATTCGGGCTGGCTAAATATGGTCTTCTTGTCTATCCAGGAGCTGACTATGTTGGCGAGCTGGTGCTTGTAGATATCGGAATCTCCGATATCATTTCTGATGCTTCAGATATTAATACATTTACAATAGAATCGAATGACGTACGAGAATGGCTACCGCCTCGAAAAAATCGACGTGATACCAATAAAGGTACCTATGGTCACGTCATCGCTTTTGCTGGATCCCGCGGATTTGCAGGTGCTGCGATTCTTGTCGCCGAAGCGGCGCAACGTGCGGGATCTGGTCTTGTAACTTTAGCAATTCCAGATGATTTGGAAAAAGACATTGTCAGTCGACTATCTCCTGTCATCATGACAAGTGGACTTTCGCAAGCTCGCGATTCTTCTTTTAGTATTCATGCTGTTCCAGAGGCTCTTGCACTGGTTGAATCTGCAACAGTCGTGGCTCTCGGTCCAGGAATTGGCTTGGGAGATCAAGTTGCAGAATTCGTCTATGAGTTTGTCGCACGCTGTTCGGTCCCCCTTGTTATTGATGCCGATGCATTAACTATTTTAGCCAAGACTGAAGATCAGGGACAGTCGATCATCAAAAATCGCAAATCGACAACCATCTTAACCCCCCATCCCGCAGAGCTAGGCCGACTCTTAGGGATAACAACAGAATCCGTTCAAAATGACCGTCTGACAGCAATTAAGCAAGCCGTTAAACTTTATGGTTGTGTTGTATTACTAAAAGGATCTCGTACATTGATCTCTGATTCTAGCGGAAAAATTTATTTGAATATGACAGGAAATCCAGGTTTGTCTTCGGGTGGCTCAGGCGATACTTTGACAGGCATTGTTGCAGGAATGCTCGCGCAAAATTTAGAAGCCTTACCCGCCGCCGCAGCTGCTGCTTTTCTACATGGTCTTGCTGGAGATCTCGTCGCACGCAAAAATCAAGGTGCAACTGGAATAATTGCAACAGATCTTATTTCTCACATACCTCGGGCTATTGCTAAGTGCCAGCAGCCTGATTGCAATTAAGTTGAGTCCCGAACTAGCAATCGATATTTCGAATTTGTGCATGACATTCAATGGGAAAGATTTCGTTCTTGATGGCATTGATCTAAAAATTCCGAAAGGCCAGATAACTGTCATTATCGGTTTTTCTGGAGCCGGAAAATCCGTTCTACTCAAACTTATCTTAGGACTTCTAAAACCAACTTCAGGTTCAATAAAGGTCTTGGGTCAAGAAATCACGACGATGGATGATACGCAAATTCAGCTCCTGCGAAAACACTACGGAATGTTATTTCAAGATTCAGCGCTGTTCGACATGACTGCATTAGAAAATGTTATTTTCCCTATGACCGAACATCGACGTGACTTAACCGAATCGCAGATGATAAAAATTGCTCAAGCAAAACTAAAAGAAGCGGGACTCGATGAGATAAACTACTCGAAGATGCCATCTGACATGAGCGGCGGCATGAGAAAACGTGTAGGACTTGCTCGTGCTCTGGCACTTGATCCAGAAATTCTAATTTATGATGAGCCCACGACAAGCCTTGATCCCGTTCTGACCGAAATGATTGATGATTTAATCGTAACTACCGAAAATTTAAATAAAGGAACGACTTCTATTATCGTTTCTCATGACTTGTTTGGTGCATTTAAAATGGCAAATTCAGTTGCTATGCTAGATTCAGGAAAAATTCTTCTTTTTGGAAAACCAGTCGATTTTTTAAATTCAGAGAATCCACTGGTTCAAGAATTTGTTTCAAAAGGGCTTCATCGGAATGAATTAATTAAAATGCCAAAATGAGAATTCAAATTTTAGCAAAGTAAACAGATCTCATAAACTCAAGGTCAGATTATTAACAACATCTAATTACAATTTTTTTTGAACCGCTTTAATTTTCTTAGCCAAAAGATGTGTTGGAGTTTTTGTACATTCCTCAACAAGAACTGGAACAAGACGATCATTGCGGTCAAAATTAACGGTCTCGATCACTTGTTTACCGTGGCGATCAAAACCATCAAACCAATAGACAAGCTTTGGTCTTGAAATTTCATCTAGTTGAATAAACTCTTCACACGTCATCTTAGATGGCGAACTTGCTGCAATAACTGTGGTCGAAAAACTTGAACAAGCTAAAACGCCTAGAACCATTGATAGTGATTTGTGTGTCATTTTTTTATCTCAATTTAAAAGTTAAACTTGCGGGCCATTTGTTTTTTTTTGCGAAATTTTTCTAAGTGTTATTGCGAGCCTTGCTTCTGCGCCAATTTTACCAGGCCGTTTTGCTGCAGCTTCTAATTTTTCTTCCGGAATTTTTTCGCCTATTGGAATTCCAAGATTTTTGTGTAGAGCACCTTTGTGTTTAGTCGCATCTTGAATCCAATGTTTTTTTTGCATAAATTCCTTAGCCCTTAAGCTCGAACCTCGGACTGTTGTGTAGGTCGAACTTTAGCAATTTGTTCTGCTGAATTAGTAGGTTCCCAAAGTGTTTTAATTTTATTATAAGCTTCAATATCTGCCGTCAATTTTTGCACAATTCTTGGCATCGTATTCAAACCAACTGGCATGCGAAGCGGCGGATCTGAAAGATCAACGACTTTGATCATCGCTTGAATAGCAGAAGTTAGATCACCATTTTCATTTTCCGTATGGTGCTTCTTCATTTCTGCATGCAGGACTGAGTACTCAGATTTCGGCTTTGCCGTCGCCAAAGATCGGTGCGCAAAGTCAGTATTGAATGCTCCTGGTTCGATCATTGTCAGTTTAATGCCGAAACTTTTTAATTCGCCAGCCAATGCCTCTGAAAATCCTTCAACTGCAAATTTACTAGCACAGTATGTTCCCATCGTCGGAAATGACATTCGTCCTACAATAGAAGAAAAATTCAAAATGTGCCCAAATCCTTGTTTCCGTAAAGTTGGAAGAAGAGCTCGTGTTACATTTAATAAGCCAAAAAAATTTGTATCAAATTCTTTACGAATTTGCAGATCGGTCATTTCTTCGAAAGCACCAGCAAATCCAAATCCCGCATTGTTGACAAGAACGTCGATTCGTCCAAAATCTTTCACCGCAATCTTAAGAGCAGCTTTGATGCTAGGCTTGTCAGTCACATCCAGATGAGCCGACTTAGCCGATGTTGGATATTTTTCGACGATATCTTGAATATCTTTCACTTTTCGTGATGTCACAAGAACCTGATCTCCCTGCTTAAGGGCTGCTTCTGAAAGCAGTCGGCCAAAACCCGTGGAGCATCCTGTGATAAACCAAACTTTTGATTTTCTTGTTTCTGCCATATTTACGCCCTTTTCGAAAAATAATATCTCTTCAAACAGACTATGCAATATTTGACCCAATACTTATTAGATCACCGCTTAAATGAATTAAAAGTTTGGATTAACATCTGTATTTTTCTTCTAAGATGAGGCAATTCTCCTTTAAGGTACAATGACAGCTGAACCAGCTTGAGTCTCCTGTTTACCAACAATCTCCATCGACGCCGCCCATCCACGAAGCTCCAACTCGGGTGCCTTTCAGAAACTCGCTTGTTTCGCCTTCGATAATTTCTCCGACAATTTGATGACCTGGAATTAACTCATCTAATAAAGGTGGCAAATCCCCTTCGACAATATACAGATCAGTGCGACAAACTCCGCAAGCTAATACTCGCATAAAGACATGGCCATCTTTAATTTTTGGTTTTGTAACATCCCTGACTGACAAAAATAAACCGATCACTTTTGAATTTTTTAAATAAATTGCAACCTTCATAAACCCAAGTCCTTTTCAAGTACTATTACTCTGTGAAGACTTAGCTGTTTCCTCGATTAACTTTCTAAGTTTAATTATTTCTTCTTGAATATCCTGAAGTTGTTTTTGATTTGAAACCTCAACCTTAGGAACCTTAATATCACGATCAATAATAAGCGCCGCAAAAAGTGCTGTCAGATACCCAAACATCCCAGCGGAATAGATCGAAACTGCCAAACAAATAATTTTACCGCCGGCTGTCTTTATTGAATACGTTGAACCGATATTTGTCATTTGCATCGCCGTCCACCAAACTGCATTCGGATAACTCTGTATTCGAGCTACATCTTCAGACAGACTTTCAAAATGAAGGATACCAGCGGCCCCTGTGAAAATGACGACGGCAGTAAGTACGATAACATATCCTGCACCACGCTTTCCAAGCGCTCGCCGAACAAAGCGGATGCCTTGGTCTGCAGATACAAAAATCCAAATTAACTGCATACCAAATGTAAAAGTCAGACCTCGCACAAAAAGTAAAGGCTGCAAGGTAGGAAAAAATCTTAAAACTGATACAAGTATGGCTAAAATAAAAAGCCAATCTTTCTTCAGTAGAGCTTTTGGACTTGAAGCTATTCTTAATCGTAGCAAAAAATACAAAACAAATATGATCCATAACATAGTGCCAAAATCAGAAAGTGTAGGATTCGTGCCATTCACAAGTTCCATTATTAAAATACACAGCCAAACAAAACTTAAAAATAGCATCGGAACTGCTATTTTTTTATCTAGCTTGCTTAGTTTTACAAATTTTCCAGAATTGGAATTTGCATTTTTAAATTCATGCTTCTCTTTTTGGACTTCAGATGAAGAGCGTTTTTGCATGCTCTTCTCCTATCCGATGACAGATTTTTCTCTATTTTTAGACTCTATGGATTTACGATATTCATCTGGTCGTTTTAAAAAATTTGTTTGAATTTTAAAATTCGACGGGATTACAACAACGCTATTTTTATCAGTGACGCCGTCAATATCATAATGCTGCTCGTGATCGAGACTTTGTTGTTTCGAAATTATATCTTTATCACCGCTAGAATTTTCTAATTGTTTTTTGACTTCTGACACTGTAATTAACCTCCTGAATTATCGGACTAGCAAAAACTAATGTTTTGGGTTCGTACTTTCATTTGCAGTCATTCTTGCGTCGATTGCCTCGTAAGCGGCAAACACCGCATCAGCAATTTTTGCGTCTGCCAGAGATATTGCTGCTTCTGCATTTTCTTCGGCACTCTTCGCATGATGATCTAACTTTGCTTTTTCAAATTTATTTTTCCAACTTTTAATAACAGACTCGCCTGATTTTTCTTTGGCTTTAAGCCAGCTTTTCGTTTTTGTTTCAGCTGCTTTCACACTCTTGGTCATACTTTTAACATTGAGCTTTGCTGCCTTTAGTTTGGCTTTAATAGCTGCTTTGTCGTTTTTTTCGCCAACCTGAATTTCAGATTTGATCGCTCCCAACTGTCCTTCAATTTTTGAAAGCTTGCTTTTTAGTGACTCCGTAAATTGGTCAACTTTTGATTCCATTCGACTACCTTTCGTTATTGACCAATTTTTGATTGGTGCTATTTAAAAATTAGAACGATTTGAGCTACTCATTTTTAAAATCTTCTGAGATTTGATGAAGTGATACTTTTATATCTTTTAATGCTGCATCCATCCCTTGTTTTAGATCCTTCCATACTGAGGTATTATCTTTAGAAAGCTGAGCCATTCGCATTTGAACATCGCTTCTTTTGGATTCAAGAGCAGTCATTTGTAGGCCAAATTTCTTCCGTGCTAATTCATTCTTTGCTTTAAGTTGAATTTTGAGCTTGGCAATTTGCTTATCCATTTTTTTGAGATCTCGATTGTAAGCATTCTGAATTTTTGTTTTACGCTCGACAGAATAGTCTTCGATATTTTTTTCGACAGTTGCTAGTTCAGAGTTAGCTTTAGCAAATGAGTCTTCAGTCGCTATAACCGTACGCTTGGTCATCTGTTCTAAATTTACGAAAGCTTGTCTTGTTTCGGAAGTAATTGCTAACAATGCTTGATCATCGGCTTTAAGATTGGATTTCATCGAAGCCTCTGATTTTTGCAAAGCAACTCTGGTAGCCTCAACCGCATTCTTAGCTTCTTGCAATGCTTTAGAAGCTGATTCTTTCCCTGAAGACAACGCATTTCGATAAGCACGATCAGTTTTTAGCTCCGCATTTTTGGTAGCTCTTTCAACCTTCAACAAAGCAGTCTTAAGTTCTTGACCAATTTTTTTCAGATCCGCTTGAGTAGAAAGCTCTAAGGCAAGATTTGCATCGTTGAAGGCTTTCTTGGCTGCTAGAATTGCCTCGTGCGCTGATATTGAAGCTTCTTTTCTTGATTTTTCTGCCTGAACGCCTGATACATCGGGAATTGCATAAACGGCGGTCGTATTAAGAAACACTACAAAGGTCACGATTAAAGACTTCACTTGAAACTCCTTAGAAAATAATTATTCACTGATTATACCGATGCGGTGACTCGCTCAAAAATTTTTGTGGACGCTTTAGAACTATTTAGATTCAAGCCTAACATGATCGCAGCAATCCCCTGAAAGGTAAGATCCACTGCTAACACCATACCAAGGAGCCAAAGAGAATTGACTGGCCAATCGACTATAAAAATAATTCCAGCGGCTAAAGTTATTAATCCAGAAGAAAAGATCCATCCCCAACCTGACTGACTTCTTAGTCGCATACTTGACCAGATCCTAATAGTGCCAGATGCGATCAATGCTAAGGAAAGAAGTAGAGTTAGAGTTGCCGCAGCCAAAGTAGGATTTTCAAAGGTAACAATACCTGCGGCACCATAAAGTATTCCGCTCAAAATGAAATAGAAAAACCTAGACCAACTCGTAAATTGAAAGGCATGGATGACTTGTAGTAAGCCAGTTAACGCCATAAAAATTCCTACATAAAAAACAGATATACTCGTCGCCAACGTTAAATTCCCAAATGCTAGAATTCCTAGTATAAGAGTCGCGACGCCAAGTGCGACAAACCAGCCCCACTTTATCTTCACAACATCATCAAAAATCGAACCGCCACTAAATATTTTAGAATTTCTCATACACATTCCATCATTTAAAATAGAAAATTTCAATTTACCTGAATCATTGCCAATGCAATCTTGGGCCCATCCTCCACTCAACCAAGCCAGATCCAGTCGATGCAACATGGGGAATATTGTTTCCCTTCACTTACCTAATGGACTTTATCTCCCTGTTTAAAATTGTTTTTAAGGTCAGAGTCATTTGTACACCTTTGTTCAAAGTGGTAAAAAATCAATAACGTCAAAAAGAATGAGTTCGTTGCTGGATGGCGGTAGTGGGCATCCAAATCCATCAATAAGCAACTTTCCAAACGACAAAGTCAAATCGCTCTCAGCCCCCGAAAAAGGGGTTTGGATTAATTTTTCTTTTCAAACTTTAAAACTTTTCCACCTTCTTCAACTATCAAGCTCTTCTCCACACATGACCAGCTCAAGGCTTGAAGCTTTTGTTTTTACTTTCCCAGCAAGCTCTCTCAGGGCGGTTCGAAGCCCCTGCTCGACGACAGGATGATAGAAAGGCATAAGTAGCAAATCAAAAACAGTCATT
>JAYTHR010000602.1:0-2202 GCA_043732425.1 Bdellovibrionales bacterium | reverse complement strand
CAACTCAAAAATACAATTTCGAATACCTACGGCAAAGTAGGGGTTCCTATTCTTCTTTATTTCCTGGGCGTTCCCGGATTTGCGGTTATCATCATTTGGTTATTTTTTTTCAAAGGAAAATAGTAACTTTATAATTATCACTTTGAGACGGTCAGGTCTGCGCATTATAGATGTGCGTCGGATCTGACGATAGTCTTCAAGTGAACCTTAAAATAAAGCTTTCCGAATTACTAAGCTTGCACCAGTCGTGTCTACCACGTGCAGGCTTAGCAAAGTGTCTTGGCGATGGGTATCTTTATCAAAATAACCACTTGTTTCGGTCCGTCAGGGATGAGTTTTTAAAATTAGGCTACAGCCTGACCACCGATGATTTTTGTCACTACGCGGTCTTACCTTACGCTTCGCTGCCAACGATTCTTAAAGAGAAAAAAGTTCCTTATTTCGATAACGTAACAGTCCTGCAGGAAATTGAAGCCCTGCACCCAAATCTTTTTAACTGCGAAGAACTGATCAAAGTAAAATCCAATTACACTCTGCATGAAGCGGCACATTGTCTCGCTGCGAACAATTTGAAAGACTACTCGGCTGAACGCCTTTCTAAGGTTTCAAATCTGCATCCGGAAAGTAAGCAGGTTTTTAAAATAATTTTAGCTGAATCATTCGCTAACACCGTCGAGTCTTTTGCAAACCTTTATAATCAAAGTTCAGAACTTAGACTATTTTTTGAAATGAATTCCTATATTAATCACAACAAGAAAATGAATTCCTCTTTATTACAATGCTGTGATTTATTAGGAAACCAAAATACCTTCAGATTAATGTTTATATCGTACCTGTATTCTAATTGCCTGTACCCTGAGTTGCCACAAAAAATGTACAGCGAAATTCTAGGCTTCCTCATTCCAGATGCCGCTCTTGCCAAAAAAGCCCTGGACTCTTCATCTCCGAGAAAAGTTTTCAATCATGCCTCTCAGCTTAGCCTTGATTTTCGAGTTCAGACCACGGGGTTTTTCTGCGCATACTCCGGCTACAAAATGCCGCTTCATCAACTTTTAAAAATTGATATTGTAGAAATTTTAAAAAAAACAGATGTCGTTCAAGAATTTTTAAACTCAAAAAACAATGTGTTTCGATTAGAAACTAACTAATTTTTCAAGCCCTGCATTTGGCTATTAAATAATGCGGTTTTAGTCCTGAATTTAGATCTGAATTTAGCTCTGAACTTCTGCAGCTTCTACTTGAATTTGCAGCAGCACCGTGTGCAGATAGTAGTCTAGCCATCTGAAGCCATTCTCAGCAATTTTTGTTTTGCTAATATAACCCATGTGCCCGCCTGACTTTAAAAACGTCCGGTGAACACTGGTGGGCCAAGCCGCGGTCGAATAATTTTCAAAATCTACAAAAGGGTCATCCATTGCCGTCAGAACAAATGTCTTGGTTTTTATTTTCGAAAGGTAGAGCCACGTTGAGCATTGCTGGTAGTAGTCCTGACTGTCTTTAAATCCATTTTTCTGAGACGTATACAGACGATCAATATCAATTGTTCGTCCTAAAAATGGGAATTTTATTTTTTCATTTTTCCCGATTAATTTTTTTAAAAGAAAATAAAAGCGTATGTCATAAATCTTTGAGAAACCTTTCGAAAGTAAGTCCGAAGATCGATCTAGCTTCAAGGGAGCATTCACGCAAATTGCAAAATCAGGTTGATGGTGACCATACCTTTTCGTTAATAGGTTCAGCAAAATACTTCCGCTCATTGAAAAACCGAGCGCGACTTGGGTGCATTTTTTTTTAAATCGCGTTCGAGCCCACTCGATAACGGCCGCCGCATCGTCCCCGCGGCCCGAATGATAACTTTTTTTCGCCTTCGCCGCCGGATGAGCTAATCGGTGATTTACTAAGACAACATTCCAGTTTAGAGCGGCTGCCAGATTGGCCGATCTTCGCATATAATCTGATCGACCATGCCCCGCAAGACCATGAAAAATACTTAAGGTGTAGTCAGAATTACGATCGATGTATTCGATGTAAAGTTGATCTCCGTCAGCAACAGTTAAAATATGGCTTTTTAAATCATCTTTTACTAATTCCGATGGAATTAAATGACCTAAAATTGTTTGCGAATGTCCCGTCCAAACCGGAATTAACGGAGAAAATTCTTTCAGCTTTAAATCGAGCGAACTAAAGTTCAATTTTGAATTT
>JAYTHR010000601.1:0-2209 GCA_043732425.1 Bdellovibrionales bacterium | reverse complement strand
CGATCAAGTTCTGAGGCTAAAAAAATTAAGTTCTTTTTTCGTGAGTTTTCGGGACTTAATGCAGACAGAGATTGGATACCTTCGTCGGTCATCGTATTTTTTGTCATAAACAGAGCTAAATCATGGGATACTTCTTCTTGGAATGAGGTATCCGGAATTCCAGAATTTGTTTTATCACTTTGAATAGACTTTAATAATTGAATGAGTTGTTTTTCGGCAGTCGCAAACTGTCCTTCATTGAAGTTGATCCACGCCAAGCGAAACTGGCAGTAAGCCAATCGGGGATTTTTTTTAATTTTTGTCGCCGCTTCAAAGTGCTGCTTGGCTTCACTCAATTGGCCGTGACCAAAGGCGCTATCACCTAACTGGATTTGCACTAAAGCATTTGTTTTAAGATCATACCTAGAAGAATTTTTAGCCATACGCTGAATAATCTCTAAGGCGGGCTGCGTTTCGTTTTGTAAAGCGTGAAGATGAGCCATCTGTAAAAGCGCGGGACCTTGAGCTGAAGAATCTAAAGAAGTGAGTATGCTATTCAGAATCGAAATCGATTTTTTGCGGTCCCTAGATATCTGTACCGCGTGAATTTGTTCGCCTTTTCCCTGTTGATCCATCGATAGCAACCGAGCCCGTTCCGCATACAAGTCAGCCAAACGCGAAGCCATATTTGATTGTAACAGCATCGTGTCCGAACTAGCTTCAGTGGAATCCGTATTTAATACCGATTCTAGTTTTTGAATTAAATTATCATGAGTCGCTAAATCAAGTTTCGCAGCTTGAACATCGGTCAGAGCAATAAAATTTAAAATGATAAAAATTTGAATTGCTGTTTTCATAATTTACGTCCCCGGCATGACTGCAAAAAGATATTTTTCATAGCCAGCTTGGCCACCGGCGCGAAGAACCAATGCGATATTTTCGTACTCGGCCTGGCGATCGGCTTGAATAATTAACGAAGACCCTGGTGACGTTTTCGCCGCCAGTAAAGCTTTTGCTAAATCAGCTTTAGAAATATTTTTATTGTCCAGAAAAAATCGATCCTGCTCGATACGAACGACTAGTCCCTGATCCAACGCATCCGACTGTAAAGCCACGGGTAATACAATTTTTTGGTTTTCCTGAATGTTTTGCACGCGACCGTTCATGTTCGAAAGCAAAAAAATAACCAGAATACAAAAGGCATCAATTAAAGTCGTTAGGTTCAACGAAAAGAATAATGATTTTTCTTTCTTCGAATGGCCATCCCCATGGACTCTTTTCATCGACTTTAAGGGAGTATTCATTTTCAGCTGTTTTAAAATACTTGCTTTCATACGTCCTTCTTCTTTTTCTTATTAAATGGGAGACAGACCAATATTTTGAATTCCAATTTGCTTCGCCATATCCATAAGTTTAATCACTTGGTCGTAGCGGGTCGTCTTGGCCGGTAAGATGTGAGTGGCGCGAACATTCTTTGAATAAGCAGAACCCAGAACAGATTTTACTTTTTCAAAATCAATGACGCCCGCTTTACCGTTCACTACCGTCTTTATTTCTGCACCCACCGCTGGTTTCAAAGTCGCCACTAAATTATTACTGTCATCGATAGTTAACCAGATGCTGGACTCTTTGACTGTTTCTGCAACGGACTGACTTCCCATGGCTTGTTTGGTTTCCATGGCGCGAACTTCAATCCACACCACCGTCATCAGCAAGAAGCAGATACACACGGAAAGAATGTCAAACACGGGCAATAAATTCAGCTCGACATTCAGATTTTTTTTATTTTGCGATCCTTGTGCTAATCCCATGATGCTGACCTACCTTTCTTTTTTTCTTAAACGTTCATGCTCGCGCGACGAGAAACTTTTTCTTTTACGGGTTCGTAACTATACGAAAGCCAGTTACAGACCATCAGCGACGTTTGATTTAAGTCATCGGCTAAGGCGTTGGCTCTGTTTTGTAAAACCGCAAACATGACTAAAGCAGGAATGGCCATAATCAGTCCGTAAGCCGTGGCATGCATCGCCATCGAGATTCCGTTGGAAAGCAACGTCGCCTTTTCTAACGGATTACTATTCGCTACAGCTTCGAACGAGTTGATCAATCCAATAATTGTTCCTAGAAGACCCGCTAAAGTTCCGATGTTTCCGATGGCTGCTAAAAAGCCGGTGCGCTTTTCTAAAACAGTAGCTTCACTTAAAAGGACTTCATCCATTTTGGATTGAAT
>JAYTHR010000600.1:0-2211 GCA_043732425.1 Bdellovibrionales bacterium | reverse complement strand
GTCTTCTGGCGGATGGCCATTTGCTGATTGAGGACGTTCCTGGAGTCGGGAAAACAACGCTGGTGAAAACTTTGGCTCAGCTTCTGGGTCTTAAAACAAATCGCATTCAATTTACGATCGACCTATTACCGGGCGATATTTTAGGTGGGAATCTTTTTAATGTGAAAGATCAGAAATTTGAATTTCATCCAGGACCGCTGTTCGCGCAGGTTGTTTTAGCCGATGAATTGAATCGCGCCAGCCCAAGAACTCAATCGGCATTACTCCAAGCGATGGAGGAAGGCCAAGTTTCTGTCGACGCAAGTACTTTTAATTTACCCCATCCCTTTTTTGTTATTGCGACTCAAAATCCCCACCAAAATTTGGGAACTTTTCCCTTGCCAGAAAGTCAACTGGATCGCTTTTTACTGAGCATGGAATTAAGTTTTGCTTCAAAAAAAACCGAAATTCAGATTTTTCAAAATCCGAACCCGCAGAAAAAAATTAAGAATCTAGCCGCTTTATTTTCGGCCGAAGACTTGCTGGCCATTCACCGCGAAGTGGAAAGCATTCACGTCTCCGAACCCGTTGCCGAATATGTGGGGCTACTTCTAGAAAACTCAAGAAAGACAGATTTTCCTGGCGCCGCTATATCTACACGAGGTGGTATGGCCCTGATTGCGGCGGCAAAAGCATGGGCTTACTTGGACGAACGAAATTATTTATTACCCGAAGATATTCAGAGCGTACTTCAACCTGTGATCGGGCATCGACTTGGAGGAACCCATGGCTTACGCCAAGGTCGTGAGTGGGCTCAAAGCCTACAAAAACAAACACCCATTCCTCGCTAAAAAATGGATTTTAAAGGACAATAAGACCTACATCGTGCCCACAGGCTTTGGCTTTTCCTTCGGCGCAGTGACTTTAGTTTTATTGGTCTTATCTATTGGCTTTGCGAACAACCTTCTTTATTTCTTCGCCTTTCTGTTAGTTTCAATGGCTATTACCGGAATGTGGCTAACCAATAAAAATGTGGATTCTGCTGAGCTAGTTGATATGCAGTGTGAATTCTTATTTGCCGGAGAAAAAAACAACCTGACAGTCTACCTTAAAAATTCGGACTTTAAAAATTCGATCTGGAGTTCTGAACTTCAGTTAGATACCAAACAAAATTCGCTAACTTCACCCCAAAAAATCGACGAGATTAAAAAGTTGCAAAAAGTGAATTTGACTTGGACTCCGAAAAAACGCGGCTTTGTCGATTGGCCCAGCTTACTTTTTCAAAGCCGTTTTCCTTATAAAATGTTAAAGGCGTGGAAATATTTTTCTAAATCAGGAACTGTCTTAATTTACCCACAAAGAGTAGGAACCACCGAGTTACCCCAAGAAATAGATGGAAATTCCCCCGATAGTGAGCCTGAAAACTCTGAAGATCACGAACTCTTTCGTGATTTTCGACCCTTTCAGCAGACGGATTCTCCGCTTAGAATTGATTGGAAGAAAAGTCTTAAACACCAAAAACACCTAGTCAAAAATTTCGAGTCTTCTCAGCACAAAAAAATTGTTATCGATTGGAACAGTACCGAATTTTTAAAGACTTTTGAAGATAGAATCTCTCAGTTGGCATTGTGGATTGATATTTGTGAAGAAAAGAATAATCTTTATAGCCTGCGAATCAAATCTTTTCAGACGGCTTTTGGCCGAAACACAATGCATTACCGACTTTGTTTGGAAAAATTAGCTGTGTTGGAAGAAAACGAAACCGCATGAAAAAAAATTTTTTCTCGAACACCCCCCTTTTAGTTTCGTTAAGTATTGCGATGACCATTGCGGCCACCGAAGCTCCCCTTTGGGTCATAGCTTTTTCGGGAGCCTTGATCTTTTGGAAATTTATAAATGAACAGTTTCATATCCCAAAATTAGCTCCGGTATTAACTCCGTTGCTAGGAATTTCGATTTTTCTAATCGTCTACATTCAGAATAAAACGGTATTCGGGCAGGAAGAATCCACAACTATTTTGTTAGGCCTAACGGCGTTGGCCATTCTCAATTATCAGTTCGAACGCGACATTTTATTTTTGGTTCTTTTAGGATTTCTGTTGCTGGTGACCAAATCGATTTTTAGCCTCGATTTTATTTGGGTGGTTCCATCACTTTTCGCTTTTTTCGGATTTTGGTTCACGTTGCTCGACGAGGTAAAGTTAAATCGCTTTCGTTATTTAATGCGAACGG
>JAYTHR010000599.1:0-2212 GCA_043732425.1 Bdellovibrionales bacterium | reverse complement strand
GATTTGGTCGATGAAGAAATTAGTCGAAACGACGCCGATTTTAAGACGTCGTGCAGCTTATCAGTCACTGATGTTTGGCGGTTTCTGTGTTTTCTGGACGACAGCTCCGCTGATGCTGATGAATTCTGAATTTCAATTTACGCAAAAAGGTGTGGCCCTTTTTGCTCTTGCCGGTTTAGCTGGGGCTATCGTTGCGCCCTATGCGGGTAAGTTGGCTGATCGTGGTTTTAGTCGCATAGCAACGGTACTTTCGTTTTGTGTCGGAATCATAGCTTTTCTAATGAGTCATTTTATTCACGAAAAAAGTTTTATTACGTTAGCCGTACTTATCATTGCCGCGAATTTGTTAGATGCCGGAGTTTCTGCACACTTAGTTCTGGGTCAACGAGCGATTTTTATGATCGATCCTAAAAATCAAAGTCGCTTGAATGGATTGTATATCGGAATTATCTATGTCGGCGGAGCCATTGGCTCGGCTTTAGGAGCTTGGGCTTATTTGCACGGCGGCTGGGAAAATGCCACGCTCATCGGAGCTTTTTTTCCCGCTTTAGCGCTCTTACTTTTTTTCTCTGAAAAAATCTTTCGCTACATTGAAATTGAATAGGAAATTCGGCTCCCGTACCAGTGACTTCGTAATCCGTTAATGGTTGGTTTTTTGATCAGGACTGGAATTCGCACCTGTTTAAATAAAATCTAACAAAGGATCTCAAAATGAAAAACTGGATAATGATAGCCGTACTTGCAGCAACAACTTTTAGCTGTGCGCCGAAAAAAAATGCAGATACTCCGCCAAGCGAAGTCGTTACGGAAGAATCTTCAGAAGATAATTTAATTATTGGTGGTCATTTGGTAACAAAGAAAAATGAGATCGCTGCCACGACAGTTAGTCTGTTGGATGCACGCCAAGGAACACTTTGCACAGCATCGATTCTTTCCGATGATGTGGCACTAACAGCGGCCCACTGCATTGATGGGGATCCCAATGATATGCAGTTATCTTTTGGTCCAAAGTCATCAGGCCTAGAAACGCGTCCGATCGTTGAAATGATGGCATCTACGAACTGGGGCAACCATAGGCATGATGAATTTAATAATGGCGATATTGCATTGGTCAAATTCTCTGGTGGCCTTCCCAAAGGAACTGTACCGGCGACGCTCATGAAAACGAATCACCACCTTAGTGATGGGGAAATCGTAACTTTAGCGGGATTTGGAATCACGAATGGAAGTGGCGCTGGGGCCGGGCGGTTACGATCCGTCGAAGTAAAGATTGCCAAAGCCCACTATAGTCAAACGGAAGTCAGCATCGATCAAACAAAAAGAAAAGGGGCCTGCCACGGTGATTCTGGTGGACCCGCCTTTATTCAAGATAATAACGGGGGGCTGCAGATTTGGGGTATTACAAGCCGAGGTATCAATGATCCATCTAATCACTGTGTCGGTGAATCCGTTTACACGCGTATTCAACCTTATGCCCGCTGGATTAACAGTATTGTGCGCAAGTGGCGAAAATAAAATAATTACTAGTCAAAATATCACAGTGCTTGTTAAACAAGTACTGTGAGCTTGATCAGTATAAAAAATAAAAAATTAGATTCCAATAAGCCAGCTACAAAACCAATCCTTCGTGGTTATTTTCATCAAGAGGCCTTTTTTGTAGCTCTAGGTGGCTGTTCTTTATTAATTGCAAAAGGCTCGACTGGAACAGCAGCCTTAGCCAGTTCAATTTATTCACTGAGTTTACTTTTATTATTCGGGATCAGTGCAATTTATCACCGCCCGACATGGCAGCCGGCGCAGCGTGCGATTTTAAAGCGCCTTGATCACTCAGCCATTTTTGTACTTATTGCCGGAACTTTTACGCCTCTGGCTTTATTAGCGCTGTCAGAAAACTCGGGCTTTCAGCTTTTAGTTCTCATCTGGAGCGTTGCGGCTCTTGGAATAGCACAGTCTATTTTTTGGGTTAAGGCTCCGAAATATTTAACGGCACTTTTCTATGTCGGAATGGGGTGGTTAGCTTTTCCCTACTTAGGAGAAATAAAAAATGTTCTCGGCAGTGGTGATCAATTATTAATTATTGCGGGTGGAATATTGTATACCGTCGGGGCCCTGTTTTATGCTGCAAAAAAGCCAAGGCTTCTTCCTGAAATATTTGGCTATCACGAACTTTTTCATGTTCTTACAATTCTTGCGGCCATTCTGCATTTTCTTG
>JAYTHR010000598.1:0-2212 GCA_043732425.1 Bdellovibrionales bacterium | reverse complement strand
GGAGCTAAAGTTAGTCCACCAATAATCCCTGTTCCCAACTCAGTATAATCCGGTGGTGTTCGTCCCGCAGCTGTCGTGTAGGCCGTCTGCATGTATACTGGACCAGTTAAACTCGGAAATTTATGACGCCTTAATTGCCTCATTTTCTTAGAACGGGTCACCTTAAAGGCCTTAAAATTGATCCTAGCTGAATGTTAATTTTATTAAACTTTCGAATTCATTACGCAGTTGCATTCATTCTTTAAACATAGCCTTATAGAATGCAGTGACCACCTATAATACTTTAGGTGCAAACTCAAAATGAAATTTGAAGAAAGAACATTGAGTGCTAAAAAACAAAATTGTATTAACGTGTCTTGTTGGAATCAGTTCAATCCTTATCGCGGCTTGCGCCTCAGATGTCAAAAAGGCTGACATCTCGAACAGTGCTAACCCACAAGAAGAAATTACTAAATTAGATCAAGATATCGCAATGGCCACGACTAAAAATATCGATGTGCTAGCAACTAGTGATTTCCGTAATAGTATAAAATGGAATGAAGAAGCTAAAGAAGATTTAGCAAGTAAGAAAAAGCAAGATAAGATTCTAGATGACGTCCGCACGGGCCGTGGCTTTTTAGAAAAAGCGTATGCTGCCTCTGAAAATCGCGAAGCAAAAGCTAGCGGATTATTCGAAGCGCGCCAAGCCGCTTTGAAAGCCGGCGCGGGAAAACATCCGGAACTTCGTAGCGAATGGAAAGATATCGACTCTGATGTGAGCGCTAAAGCTGATAGTTTAGAAACTGTTAGCACAGAAAACTTAGCAAAATTTCAAACTCGTTATGTTGACCTTGAAAGAAAAGCGACAATTCTGACTCAGTTAAGCATGGCTCAAGCCATGATTAACGGAGCTAAAAAAGATGGCGCCGCGAAGATGGCACCGGTCACTTTGAAAAAAACAGAACTTGCAGCAAAAAGTGCTGAATCTGTTATTTCAACAAATGTGCGTAATCCAGAAGGTTACAAAGCAGCCGTTACTGAGGCCAATACCCAAGCGACTCTTTTACAAGACGTCATGACTACTTTTAAAGAAAATGGAAAATCGCTTTCTGAGCCAGCCGCTCTGAAATTAGTTTTCCAAGCACGTAAAATAAAAAGTTTAGACGCCGCAAATACTGAGAAAGCGGCCGCCGAAGTGGCATTACAAAAAAAGAATCAAGAATTAGCTGCCGATCTTGAAAATAAAAATAAAGATTTGACAGCAACGCAACAGAATCTTACGACGGCGACAAAGGATCTTTCAGCAACTCATGAAGATCTGAATGCGACAAAGAAAGATTTAAGTTCAGCGACTCAAGATTTATCAACCGCAAAAGCCAGCGTTGAAATACAAAAAGCTCTTGAAACAGCTCGTCGTCAGTTTTCTGCCGAAGAAGCAGAAGCTTACCAACAGGGTAATAATCTTTTGATCCGCTTGAAGAAAGTAAATTTCGCCAGTGGCCATGCCGACCTACCTGGAAATTCATTACCTTTATTAGCCAAGGTTTCTGAAGTAGCAAAATCACTGAAAGCTGCTGAAATCAAAGTTGAAGGTCACACGGATTCTATCGGAACTGCTGTACAAAACAAAACAATCTCGGAACAGCGAGCTCAGGCCGTAGCCTCTTACTTTAAAACTAACGGTTTTAAAGATATCGATGTTCAGTCTATGGGTTTTGGTTTTGACAAACCTATTGCTACCAACAAATCAAAAGAAGGTCGCGCGCAAAATCGCCGCGTAGATATTATTATCACTCCTGAAGCTGCTGCAACAGCGACTCACTAATAATTAAATCTCAAAATTATTTATTAGATTAAGCCCGGTTTAAACACTGGGCTTTTTTTTATGGGTACAAGAAGTCTGCCGAAGAAATTCTAAAGACGGTGTACGCGAAATCTAGTTTAACATCAGCTGAGTGAACCAGTCATGAACTCGCTGCACGGCTTGGGCTTGAGTCATCGTCCCCGCCTTCATTGCTGTACAAATCTCAAATTCTAATTTGTCTTTGATGTGGGCTTGATCTAAAGGTTGCGGCCATAAATTCTGCGGTGAATTTGATCCGCCCGCACACAAGGGAATCAAATGATCGAATTCGTATTTAAGCCAGTCTTCTTGCAAAATTTTATACGCGGTCGCGACTTGCAGTTTTTCATCCGTCCCAATATTTCGAGCGCACCGAGCGATATGTTCCGG
>JAYTHR010000597.1:0-2213 GCA_043732425.1 Bdellovibrionales bacterium | reverse complement strand
TTTGCCAATGATTGGATAAAAAATGGTTTGTTATCCGTCACTTCGAACAGGCGAGATCCCGAAAATTGAGTGAAAGTCACCGGATAATTCTGACTGAGCTGGCTCTTCAAATCATCTAAGTTCTGAAGCTTACTTTTTGAAATGATAAGGCCTTGTCGTGGCCGAACTTTTTCTGAAGTTGATATGGGATTGAGTTTAGACTGTCCATAATTGAACAAAACTATTTGCGAATTTGAATCCAGAGGCAAATACTTTTCCGCCATCATTGCCAAGCTGCTAAGTAGTGTCGTGGAGCCATACATATGAAGGTATTCATCAAAATAAATAATTCCGTTCTCAGATGTTTTATTCCACAGTGCGAACAAAGCCTCTTTTGTGAAAAGAAAAGACTCCAGAAGTGGGGTTGAAAGCTGATTCAAATGAGCACCGGTTTGCACTCCTTGAAGAGTGATCAAATCATAAGATTTTTGAGTGGTCTCTAAATAATGCCGGCCTTCAGCGCGGATCGAATGCACTTTAGGATTTAAATAAACATCGCTTGTGTATTCGGGATGTAAATCTTTAAGATAATAAAAAACCGCAGGATTAATATCCACTGCGTCGACTGATTCCACACTAGGAGAGCTTAATGCAGCTCTGACATTTGAACCTTCGGCGGAGCCGATCACTAAGACGTTTCTTATGCCCTTGTTAAAAAAATAAGGTGCGATATAGGACGGACTGCCTTCCTTCTGATGCAGAAAATTTTCATCGGCAATGCGTAGTGGTGATGACGAAAGAATAGCCAATCGACTTCCATTGAGCATGATGGAATAAGTATCTTTCCCAGGAAGCCAAACAAGATCAGTTCGAAATAAAAGGTTAAACTGGGTTGCATCGGTCATTTCTGCGTTTTCAAAAGCCGGCACCACGCGGGCAAGCACCGAAGGGATTTCAAGTTGGCCTGATTTCCAACCAACTAAAACAAAGCTCAGAATGAGGCCAGCAAAAACAAGTGCTACAGTTTTCCTGCGAAAAATTAAGGTGATAAAAACACAGAAAAGTGCGCTAAAAAGCAAAGACTCTCCGGAGCTTCCGTGAGAAAAAAAAGAAAGACAAAAATAGATGCCGCCCATCAGTCCAACCCCGAGAACAAGTTGCATGAGTTTTTGATGAGAATAAAAGCTTACAAAAATAATACCGAAGCCAATAAAAGGAACGAAAAACCAAACTAGACAGAGCTGGGGAAAATAAATAATTCCTATCCACATCACGACAATTGACCAGATCGCCATAAGATACTGCTTATGAGTATCGAGTTTAGAAAAATAAAAGAGTCCTAAAATGTTGCCTAAGGCCAGTCCGCCAAAAATGACCAGTGGTTGAACGTAGCTGAGCACGGCATTAAATGAAAAATTAGTAATACTTTGCGATGCAGTTTCTACCAGAAGCAGAGAAAGGGACAGAAGCATGATTTCAATGATTTCACGCTGTCTTCTAATGAAACTCACTGTTCCCCCAAATCGTCAATCGGCTCTGATTCAGATTCTAAGTCAGGTTTCTGGGTCGAATCTTCCCGCAACAATTCAATATCAATGAGATAGAATGATTTCTGCTCTAATTGATTTTCGGGAACGCCCAATTTTTTCTGAAGATGAAGATGACGAACTGCTGCCAGTCTGGAGTAAGGCACGAAATACAGCTGCTTGATACGTGTTTTTCCGATTTCAGTTCTTTTCACTATGACATCGTGGTGCTCGTGATCTCTTACGATCGAAGCCAGGGGGAGAATCTGATTTTGATGAATGCAACCTTCTTCTTGATGCAACAACACGCGAAGAAATCGGTTACGCTGAAGAGATCTCCCATTTTTTTCGCTGACATCAAAACTTTGCGGAGATGGTAAATTTGAATCGCAAGACTGAGTTTGAGAAACAGCATAGGAAGAGTAATTTGAAAGGTGAAAGGGAGATTTGACAAAACGACTGCCGATGGCGAAGAACACCAAAGATAAGAAAAAGATCCATTCAAATGAATAGAGTTTGAAATCGTGTTTTAAATTGAACATTTATTCAAATACGATATTCTAGATTATCTGCAGAGTCCACCGCAAGTATTGAGCTTCCTTCTACAAATTGTTATGAGAAGATGATACTTTTGAGGTCGTCACATTATTCACTTAGAAACTACAGCTTACGAAGTAATGTTAAAAATGTTAGCACTCCGTCAGAAAT
>JAYTHR010000596.1:0-2214 GCA_043732425.1 Bdellovibrionales bacterium | reverse complement strand
TCGCAAATCCATTGGATGAGTCGGTTGAATCATTGATCACTAAAACAGTTCTTTCGGGCTTAGCTGTGAATACCGTTTGCAAATTTTGATACGCTTTTTCAGCAACCTGCGCATAGTATAGGCCTAAGTCGTGCTGCTCAGCGATAAAGACAATATCAAAATGCTCGGTTTTTAAAGTTTTCCACTGATCGTGGGAAAAACCGATGCGTTGTGCGCGCAAATTTAAGACAAAAAAACAAAGCCCGAAGAAGAATGAAAAGTGGATTGATTTCATAAGTATTTAGTCTGAATTGCCATTGAGGGTTTGACAAGATACTGTGATGATCTAGATTAAAGACTTGAAAAATTAAAAACTATATTAGCCGTGGAGGATTTATGAAAAAGTTAGTTTTATTGTGTGCCGCTCTTTCGTTAGTTGTTGGATGTTCTAGCTTCAGAAAAAAAGCAGATACCGATGCTAACGGCAAAGGCGGAGTGACTTCGGAAACGACCGGTAGCGGAAGTTCTGAAAAAGTAGATGCTTCGGGAATGAATTATTCTGCCACGGGAAGTGACTCAGGAAAAATCGAAGGACTACAAAGTATTTCTTTTGATTATGACAAAGCGACTTTAGCTGGAACTGAAAAAGCGAAATTAGAAGGCAATGTTCAGTGGATGACGAAAAATGCGCAATCAAAAATGCAAATCGAAGGTCACTGTGATCAACGCGGATCAACGGAATATAACTTGTCATTGGGTGAGCGCCGCGCTTTAGCCGTTAAGAAAATGATGACGGACAAAGGTATTTCTGCAGACCGTTTATCAACTGTTAGTTATGGAAAAGAAAAACTTTTAGCCACTGGTGATTCAGAAGCCGACATGGCAAAAAACCGCCGTGCTAACTTCGTTCCTTCTGCAAATTAAGGACTAGATTGAAATTTTTAAATGGGTGCGCGGCTCTGATCATCGTTTTATTGACTGGCTGTATTACGGCCGCTCCGCCCATTGAAGACTATACCTTGGCTGATGCCGCGATCAAAGCGGCGAAAGCTGTGCAGGCTGTTCGCTACTCGCCGGGCAACTGGCATCAAGCTGAAGAAAATTTTCGACAAGCTCGAATTTTATATAACGAGCGTGAATATGAACAAGCTAAAGAATTATTTGTGAAGGCACGGATCTCGGCGGAAAAAGCAGAAAATTCAGCTCGATTATTACGTCAACAAACTGGAGATGTACTATGAATTTCAAAATTTTCTTTACCTTAGGCTTAGTCCTTTTAGTTTCCTCTTGCTTGAAAACTCGTGCCGACTTAGGTGAGCAAAGCCAGTCCCAGGTTTACGGGAAAAAAAATGCAGACAATCAGAATGGGGCCCAGGGCTCAAAAGTTTCTCAGCTAGCCACAAAATCTCAGGCAGCCTTGGATGACCGCGACGAATTAATTCGTGGCTTTAATGGCCGAATTGAAAGCCTAGAAAATCAAATCGCGACGATGCATAAAGAAAAAGAAGCTAATTCAGAGCACGTAGCGCAGGTGCAGAAAATGCAATTGCTACAAGATGAGTTAGTGAAAATGGAAGCGCAAATACAAAAGCTAGAAGCCGAAGTTGCGGCCGCAAAAGTTTCCGCGGCGCCAGCGATGGTTTCTTCAGATGCTAGCGCTGCAAAAGCAACGGCCGGAAAAAAAGGTTCTTCATCATCAACAGCTTACGAGGCAGCGCAAGAACACTTCGGAAAAAAAGAGTGGAAAAAAGCCATTTTGAGTTATCAGAAATACGTCGATGAAAATTCTAAAGGAAAAAATGTTCCTGATTCAAAATATAAAATTGGGGTTTGTTTTCAAGAATTAGGTATGAAAGATGAAGCAACGGCTTTCTACGAAGAAGTGATCGCGAATTACGGAAAATCGGATTCAGGCAAAAAGGCAAAAATTCGCCTTGCGAAAATAAAGAAGTAAAATATTTCTGTGACAAAAATAAAAACTGTTCTTTCTGTTGAGTCCAGTTGTGACGATACTTCGGTCGCGATTGTTCAGGCAGATGGTCAAGTGATTCAGCAACTTTCGGCGAACCAGGATTTGCAGCATGCACCCTTTGGGGGAGTCGTGCCCGAAATCGCCAGTCGAAACCATTCCATTTCTTTGCTGCCATTAATTCAACACGTTCTTGATAAAAGTAAATTAGATTGGAAAGACATCGATGGCTTGGCCGTCACCAATCGTCCCGGCCTGATCGGTTC
>JAYTHR010000595.1:0-2219 GCA_043732425.1 Bdellovibrionales bacterium | reverse complement strand
GTCAGCCCCAGTTCGTTTTGGTACAGCCGTTACTAGATATTCAAAAAGAATTTCGCGTCGAGATGATCGGTGGAAAATCCCTAAGTAAGGGAACAACCATAGATCGATACTTTTACGAAGTGAAGGGCAGTGATGGAAAAGCATCGGCCGAAGAAGCCCGTGCCGTTGAAGCTTTCGCGAACGCCGCAGTTGCCAAGCTTCCGATCATCTTACAAAAAACTCCGATGGCGATGGACGTAGCTTTACTTAGTAATGGACAATTCGAAATCATTGAAACGAATCCGACGGGAAACGGAGGCTTTATTGCCTTTAAGCCGGGAAGCGTGGAAGTGATGAATGAGTATCTTTCGAAGTATCCGCAAGTGGCCAAAAATGATCAGCTGGCCAAGGGTTTGTCAGACGAACAGCAAATGCGTTTGATTGAACGTCTTTTTAAAAAGTATAACGTCAACACGCAGGTGCAATTCCCAGGTTTTCAGTTTGAGAAAAATGGCTACCGCGATGTTCGTTATAAAATGACGACAACACCCGAATACAACTCAGGTTTTAAGAACTTTAATTCTGTAGCAATGAGTTCTAAAGGCGCTGGCAGTTTTGTACAGCAGCTACAAGCCAAGCCCGTCGTAAGAACATGTAAAGAGTTACTGGCTCTTTAATTCAGGTTCAGTCAGCGCTTTGATAAATTCAATCCCGAGGTCATAACTTGACCCGGGATTTTCTAAATTGTCCTCGGTAAACCAATCTTCGGTGGCTTCTAGATGGGGTCCAATAACTCCGACCCGACCTTGACCATAGCTATTAATCAGCGCGGCCACGTGACCAGAATTTTGATAAGTGGCAAAGATGCGGGCTTGTGGAAGCTGCTGAACATCAAAGTAGGGCGCGTCCTGATAATACACGTCACGAAGAATGTTTTTGTTCCAGATCACTTTTTCTAACTTTGGGGCGTCATCCTCTTGCTCTTCCGAGATGATTAAAGGAAGTAACCCAAAACCTTTGGTATCATCGTCATCAATAATTTTTTCGCCAGCTAAGTAGCCTCCAGAGCAAATTCCAAAATATGACCCACCGGAAGCGACGAAATTTTTTAAATTTTGAATTTCATTTTCTGTTAAGGCTTCAATCACATCGCTGGGCCTGTCGGTTCCGCCTGGTTGTACGTACAGTGAAACCTCTGACAGTTTTTCAGAAGTCATTTGTTCAGGCTGAATGAATTCGTAGGTGAAACCCAAACGTGAAATTAGTTTCGCGGCCGAATCGGGACAAACTTTGCAGACACCAGGACCATTGTAGATCAGAGCTTTCTTTAATGACTCATTGGGAACAGAAGCCACTGTGCCACAGGAAAATAAAAAAATGAAAATGGGCCAAAATCGTTTTTTCATAGTAAGAAAACTAACTGGTCCATGTGTTAAAGTCTAATCAAAAGCGCAGAGTTAAGTTCAAAAAAGCTAAAAATTATAGAATCATATTTGTTTATTCGTGCAATAATTTTATTTGCTTTTTAATAAGTGCAGAAATTTTTTTCACAATTTTTTAATTTGCGACGACTGAAAATCCAGCCGCCGCAAATTCTGGACTGTACGTCAGCATTTAATATCACGATACAATAGAAGAACTTCAAAATAATAATTTTTTCAAAGTCATTTTTTCGAAGTCAAGATTAACGCGGAGAACAAATATTTAAAAGATTTTCTGTAAAAATTTTTAGAGTGGCAACGCTTTGGGCCCTCAGTATTTTTATAGTCAGTACGATTGTTTTTCTTAGTCTCCTTGGACTAGATTCTGACCAGGCCCTGCTTTCAAAGTCGCAAAATATTGCCAGACAATTTAACGGCGTGTTGACTAGTTTCATTTTTTTATTAACGTATCGGGGTGCATGGGTTTGAGTTTCTTAACTAGTTCCCAGGACTCTTTTGCTGTAAGGGTCCTTTAAGGTACACGTCGTTCATTTGTTTTTGTGGCTTTTCTTATAATTTCCCCATTCTCAATTTTGTCTCCTTGTTCATCTACTAATAAACTGTCTTTTAAAAACTTGCTTTTAGTTAATCCTAAAGTTTCAGATATTCTTAAACTAAAATTATATGACAAAATTATATTTGGGCTTATTTCCGGGCAGTTAATTTCAGCTAATTTTATAATTTTTGTATAATCAGCGAGAATTACATATTTAGAGAACTGCAATCGTTTTCGCTCTGAAATCATTTTAATATATGAAG
>JAYTHR010000594.1:0-7609 GCA_043732425.1 Bdellovibrionales bacterium | reverse complement strand
CGATGCGGAAAAAATTCAAAGAAGATCGCGATTAAAGTTTTTCTAAAACTAAAAGCATTCGATGCTGGATTGATTTTAATTTGCAGCAGCTGAGCCCTAATTTTTTGCCCCTGAAGCGTTAAGGCCGCACGATCGGAAAGACGATCTAAATCGGACTCTGCCGTGAAGGATTTCTCATTAAAAACAGAAGCAAAATCAAAAGTCTCTAAACACGCAATCAAATGAGCAGCTTCTTTTTGATGGCCTTTTTCAGAAAGTAAATAAAATAACAAACCGTTTTCAATATCTAACGGCAGTCTTTGTATGGCCGTTCCTAGGGTCGTCAAATGCTGGGAAGAATCAAGCAGTCGAGCCGCGGTTAATCGCCCCACGGCTTCGGTCAAATTCTTGGGGTTGGGTTGGTCTAGCCACGAAAAGGTTTCAACATTTTCGATCGCGCACGATTTTAGAGTTAATATTTCACTGCGTAAATCAGAGTTTAAAATTTCTGGCTTGATCTGTTCGGGCATAGACCGTTCATCGCTTTGATGCCAAAGACGATAACAGGTGCCCGGTCCGGTTCTGGCGGCTCGACCCGCGCGTTGCTGTGCTGAAAACAAAGTAATACGCTGCAGTCCAAGTTGTTTAAAACCAATTTTCGCCTCTGTCAGCGCGTTCTTCTTTAATCCGCAGTCGACCACCGCATCGACCCCGGGTAAAGTCAGCGAGGATTCAGCCACATCGGTTGCTAAGATTATGCGCCGGTAGGTTTGTGAAGCCAGAACATTTTTTTGATCACTTAATTTCATCGAGCCATGCAAAAGCTCGACAGAAACAGTACTTAATTTTTTGCTTAATAGATTTTGCACGCGCTTCATTTCACTAAAGCCAGGAAGAAAAACTAAAATATTTTTTTGGCTCTCGGTCCAGGCTTCGGCCGTGACCTGGCAGACAGAATTAAAAAATTCATGGTCGCAGACCAGTCGCTGGGGTTTTGCAGAATATTTTATTTTAAGTGGGTGGGGTGGTGCCACAATTTCACAAACTTTATTTTCTGGCAAATAAGTTTCTAAAGCTTTTGAATTCAAAGTGGCCGACATAACAATAATTTTTGGTCGATCTTCTAGAACTTGTCTCTCAAAAGCTAAGCCTAATGCCAGATCACCTAACGAAGAACGCTCGTGAAATTCGTCAAAGACAATGGCGTCGATACCTTTCCAAAAATCAACGTCGGTTGCCTTTTTTATGAAAACACCTTCTGTCATAAAAAGTAATTTTGTTTGTGCCGTAAATACCGGTTCAAAGCGCACATGAAATCCGACTTCTTGTCCTAAGGTCCAGTGATTTTCTTCAGCGATGCGATCTGCCGCACTCACGGCCGCGATTCTTTTTGGAACTAAAACAATAACCTTACCAAAGCCACCTTTGACTAATGCTGGCGGTAACCGGGTCGTCTTTCCCGAGCCCGGTGACGCCTTCAAAATTATATTTTTATTTTCCGCAAATTTCTTCAGTATTCCGGGAAGGTGCGAGTCGATCGGAAGCTCAAGCATAAATTCCTACAAATTTCATCAGGCTGAATAGACCAGAATCATAAATTCTGCTTTTTCCAGTCGAACTTGAGCCTGAACTTTTTTTGGTGAACCCTCAAGAATAACTTCGGAATCCTGGGAAAGATTAAGGACCAGTAAAATTTTTCGCTCGGCTAAATGAATTTTGCACTCTTCTAGCATTTTTTTCAGCCGGTACGGAGTATCCATTAAAACAAAAGGATCTTTTATTTTTTTCACCTGAGCCCATTCTTTATCGCGGGCAAGGGATTCTGCCGGTAAAAAACCAATGAAATGAAATCGCTTCAAACGCTCGGAACTTAAAGACAACAAACCCATCAACGCGGAAGCCCCTAAGGATGACTGCACCGGAATATTCTGGGCTCGGCATAAAGCGATTAAATTATTTCCCGGATCACAGAAAGCCGGAGTGCCACAGTCGGACACCAAACACGCGTTAAGAGTGCGGCAAATTTCTAAAAGTGCGGCTAAATCTTCGGCCGAGGAATGCTCATTTAAGACTTCATATTTTTTAGCCTTGATATCTAAGTGCTTTAATAACGTCGATGTTTCTTTCGTTGATTCGCAAATAATAACGTCGGCATTTCTCAAAGCCTCGAGTGAACGTAAGGTGATTTCATCTTTACGGCCAATGGGTGTCGCGACAAGTGTCAGCATGGTTACGACCTTTTAAAATGCGACAGGCGACGAATCGGTGCCGTCACAGTCTGTTGACGAGCGTGAGTTGTATCTAGAAAAATCACCTCGACATCGGTTACGTGTTCCAGCACGGCGTTGATAATAACAGGTTCATTTTCAAAAAAGTAAATTTTATGAAATGGTTTTCGATTGAATTGAAGAAACCAGTCCCGTTTGAAAAGCTCATCATTCATGGTTTTGACGGGCTTAAGTACCAGTTGCCCGTCCGCGCAGGGAAAGCCCCACTTTTTTAAAACGATCTTTGAACCTTGACCCATGCGGGCCTGATCGCGACCGGTCAGGTACATAATTTCAGTTCCCGTCGCAGCCAGCTCAAGAACAAATTCGATGGCTCCCGCATAGGGCACATCGTAGTGAAGATAGTCGTCTGAAAAAAAACGCTGGTGCCAAAAATCACGAAGTTCATTCAAAAGATCACCGTGCTCTTCAAGGTTGTAGCCCTGACGAAGAACGGCCTCTTTTATTCCCCAGTCCGTGTGTAAAACTTCAATTTTTTTAAGCTCTTCCAATTGGTGAAGCTCGGCAAACTCCTGTAAAATTTTTTGTGTCCGCGTGCTGACATTAAAAAGTGTGGAATCCAAGTCAAATACCGCCAGAGTGCGCTTATTTTGTGCAGCATGAATCTGAGAGATTTTTAGAATTTCATTTAGGTTTGATGAAGTATCAATCATTGTATAGACTCTCTGAGATGAGTATCCAGTGGATCGACGTAAAAGCAAAGACTTTCTTTAAGTCCTACCATTTACGTCTTAAGGAGCCAAATGAAACTAACATTTACTTTCACTTCGGTTTTACTCGTACTGTTATTTCTAGGTGCGTGCACGCCGAAGGTTTCACCATTGGGAAGCTCTGCAAATCCTATTAAAATTTATCTAACACCTACGGCCGACAGCAGGTTTCTCGAAGAGCGTTTCAAGGGGCTTAAAGATTATCTAGAAAAAAATACCGGATTAAAATTCAGCATCACGGTTCCAAAAACAAATTCTGAGACCATTGAATCTTTCGGAACAAATAATGTCGACGTAGCCACCATGACCACTTTCGCATACGGGAAAGCGCATGACAAATTTAGCGCTCAGGCCCGCCTAACCGTGATTCGCCAAGGAAGCACGACCTTTCAATCCGAATTCATCACGCGGGCTGGCAGCAAGATAAAAAAATTAGAGGATATTGCCGGTAAGAAAATAGCCTTCGTTGATACCTCATCGATGTCAGGATATTTATTGCCGATGAAAACCTTGAAAGATAAAAAGATAACGCCTCAGGAAATTATTTTTGCGCAAAAGCATGAGCAGGTTGTTTCTTTAGTTTATCAGGGACTGGTCGACGTCGGGGCGACTTTTTATTCGCCCCCTTCGAAAGATGAAAAAAACAATGTGCAACTGGAAGACGCCCGTCGCCTGGTGCGCACGCAGTATCCGGATGTGGATAAAAAAGTCCTTGTTGTTTCGCTAACAGAGCCCATTCCCAATGAGCCGATCGTTTTTAGAAAAGAGATACCCGAGGCGCTGAAAATTCAAATCACGAATGCCTTCATCACCTTTATTGGAACTGCTGACGGAAAAAAAGCTTTTCATGACGTCTACGGAGTCTCAGATTTCAAATCTGCGACAGACACCGATTACTTAGCGGTCAGAATGATGTTTAAAGATTATTCGCATACTCTTGATTTGGATAAACTGTAAATCTGTTGGGAGTCTTTACGTCGGAAATGATTTTACAAATTAAAAATTTAAAAAAGATATTCCCGAATGGAGTCACGGCATTAAATGATGTCAGTTTTGATGTGAAGGCCGGTGAATTTTTGGTGGTGATTGGTCTAAGCGGTTCGGGAAAATCGACTTTATTGCGCTGTTTGAATCAAATGCATTCGGTATCCAGCGGTCAAATTTTTTTCAAAAATCAAGAAATAACGAACAGAAGTTCGGGGATTGCCGTGCGGCAGTTGCGGTCCAAAATGGGGATGATCTTTCAGCATTTTAATTTAATCCCGCGCCATTCCGTTTTAAGAAACGTGCTTGTGGGAAAGTTAGCGACAACATCGACTTTAAAAAGCTTATTTGGTTTTTTTTCTCGTGACGATCAGTTAGCAGCATTAAACGCCTTAAAAATGGTGGGTATCGAAGAAAAAGCTTATCAGCGCGCCGACCAACTTTCAGGCGGGCAGCAGCAGCGAGTTGCCATTGCTCGCGCGCTGGCACAAAATCCAGAAATTTTACTCGCGGATGAACCCGTTGCTTCTCTAGATCCCGCAACTTGTCACGTTGTGATGGATTACTTAAAAAAGATAAATCAAGAGCTAGGAATTACGATTATCTGCAATCTTCACTTTTTATCCTTAGTCAGAAAATACGCCACCCGGGTTGTGGCGTTAAAAAATGGAAGCGTCGTTTATAACGGGACTCCAGACTTAATTGATCAAGTTTGGTTTAAAAAAATATATGGAGAAAGCGCGCAAGAGGTCTCATCGTGAACACTTTTATCTTACGACGCTCACTTCTAGATGGGCTAACTGCGGTAGTTGTTTCATTTATTTCGTTATCTTTAATTTTCGATCCGGCCGAAAGCCAATTGCTTAATTTGCCGCTGATCGTGGGATTATTTCTAACATTCTTAGTCTGCGGCGCCATGATCAGCCATTTTCTAAACTTAGTGCAGATAAAAACGTGGGGACAAAGTCTTTTTGAAAGTGACCGTCATAAAATAAGTTTAGAGGCGGCACCCTGGTACCAAACTTTTTGGGGCTGGCAAATGGTCGTCACCTTACTTCTTTTGCTGGGAGTGGGTTTTATTAAAATACATTTTTCCTTCAGTGATCTTTTAGATGTGGATGGTTTTGCGGGGGCCCGGCGTTTATTCGCGGGAATTTTCGCTCCGAACTGGGCGGTACTTCCTGCGGCCGTACTGAATATTATCGAGACGATTTTTATGGCTTTTATGGCAACGGCCTTTGCTGTGCCCTTCGCATTTGTTTTCTGTTTTCTAGCCGCCAGAAATGTGATGACCAACAAAGTCGCGTTCCTGATTTATTTAACACTGCGAACGGTATTAAATTTGACTCGGGCTATTGAAGCCCTGATTTGGGCTATTATTTTTTCAGTCTGGGTGGGCATTGGTCCTTTTGCCGGGATGTTGGCCTTAATGATTCATTCCATCGCGTCGTTAACGAAACAGTATTCTGAAATTGTAGAAACTGCTGCTGCGGGGCCGATCGAGGGGGTCGAAGCCAGTGGCGCTAACAAACTTCAAGTCATTCGTTACGGGATTGTTCCTCAAGTTTTTTTGCCGTTTCTTTCTTTTACCGTTTATCGCTGGGATATTAATGTGCGTATGGCGACAATTATTGGACTAGTTGGCGGCGGTGGAATTGGCACAATGCTAATTAAATATCAGGGGCAAGGTCTTTGGTCTGAAGTCGGCACAATTATTTTTGTTATTGCAGCGGTTGTTTGGATTATGGATCAAGCGTCTGCCACACTTCGGGAGGCTTTAAAATGATTTCTAGCTACGAACTTCTCATTCGGGAACATCACTTGGATTCTTACGGCCACGTGAACAACGCAACTTATCTAACTTTATTCGAAGAAGCGCGGTGGGAAATTTCAACCCAACGAGGCTACGGTTATCAAAAGGTACACGATACGGGCTTTGGTCCAGTTATTTTAGAAGTCCAAATGAAGTTTCTAAAAGAACTTAAGCTGCGTGAAAAAATTCGGATCACCTTAGAATTAGTTTCTCAAGAAGGAAAAATCACGCAGCTAGCGCAAAAAATGATTAATGAAAATGGCGATGTGGCGTGCGAGCTGAAGTTGGTCGCAGGGTTGTTCAATTTGCGCGAGCGCCGCTTGGTCTTACCCAATGACGAGTGGAAAGCAGTTTTAGGTCTTCCTTAATCCTGTCCAAAAGTTAGCCGTTAATAAAAACATTCAAGACCATCTCATTTTACGCCGAAAACCAAATTGATACTTGTTAGTTATTTAAAAGAGTTTTCAATGGCTTCAGTGCGTTACGCGAGGTGCAAAGATGGAAAAATTTTATGTCGCTCATCATGGGATTCAAAAAGGTCCTTGGTCTTTGAACGAGATTTCGCAAAAGCTATCGTCGAAAGAGCTTGAATGGAATGATTATATTTACGATCAAAAATTAGAAGACTGGGTTTTAATTCTTGAATTCCCGGCACTGACTTCATTATTCAATAAAAGTTTTAAAAATCCGATCGTGGAAGTCAAATCAACTAAGGTTTCAAATGATACAGAAAATGATCGTGCCTGGTATATTCTAAAACAAAATAATAATTACGGCCCGTTTTCGAAACAGGAAATGGTGCAGATGTTACAAAGTAAAACTTTATTCGAGTACGATTTTATCTGGAAGAAAAACCAAGATTCTTGGAAACGGCTTTCTGACATCGAAGAATTTAGCCCGCAGCAAATCAAGGCCATGTACCAAGTCTGGTCGGCCGACAAAGACGGAGAGATTTTTTATCGCCGTCGCCATGCGCGTGCCGATTACCAAAGTTCATTGATCGTTCATGATCGTACAAAAATTTATGCGGCTCATAGTCTTGAGATCAGTGCCGGTGGGGCCGGTTTAACAATCGATAAAGCCGATTTCGCGATGAACAATGAATTGTATCTTCATTTTCGACCTAGCGATCAAGTTCCGGCTTTCAATGCCGTTTGCAAAGTTGTCATGAAAACGGGGATAAAATATGGAGTTCAATTTACCCATGTTTCTGCCGCCATTAAAGATGTCATAGCGAAGTACACACAAAAAGCGGCCTAATTAGTCGCTTCCTACACCTGACAAAAGGAATTACAGATGAAAAAATGGGTGTTCGCAGTTGTTCTCATTTCAATTTCGGGTTTTAGTTTCTCGTGCAGTAATCAGGCGACTAGCTTCGGACTTCCGTCAGCGCAGCAGTCTTTCGGACAAGTCATTACTTACAATAACAAAGTTGATATTCTATTCATGGTCGATAACTCCAAGTCGATGACTCAGTACCAGCAGCGTTTATCTGCAAAAATTCCGGATATGATTAGCACTTTAAATTCTCTTAAAATGGATTACCACGTTGCCGTAACCAGTTCGACGATGACGACCAACTTAGCCACTTATCCCATGAGCCGCCAGCTGCTCGGATCACCAAAGTTTTTGACGCGTGAAAATATTGATTTATTGTCGGGGCGACTTCTTGTTGGCGAAGCGGGATCTGATTTAAATCGTGGCTTGGACGCAATTGCTTTTGTGACGGGCCCCTACGCCGCAAATTTTGCCCCGGGTTACTTAAGAAGTGACGCCTTATTCGTCGTCGTGATGTTAGGCGATGAAGACGATCGCAGCAGTGAGTTCGGCACGGC
>JAYTHR010000593.1:0-7664 GCA_043732425.1 Bdellovibrionales bacterium | reverse complement strand
TTCACTTTGTGGAACGGAAGCAATTTATTGAATAAATTGCTTAGTAAATCAATTATTAGACTTAAAAAACTTACTAGCTCTCGCAAGCAGTTGCTTTTCAGTCTTATGCTTGAAGCTCTCAAAATCCTCCAGCCCAATAACTTTTTTTGCTAAGGTCTTTTTCTGATGGACTATTAAGTGCTCTTGGAAATGCCTTTTTGCCAAACCTGGACCCATTAATAAAAGATGATCTGCACCTTTTAGTTTGTTAGCTAAGTCACGATAATAGTATTCTGAATTATAATCGAATTTTGTAGCATGTTTATTTTGAGGTCGAAAATCTCTATCTTTTTTGTTGATGACAGATTTTTCGACCCCTGATTTTTTTAGAAAAAAAATGTGGGCATTTTTAGAATCTAACCAAACTACATAGTCTTTCATGTTTTCATCCTTTAGTATCTTTCAACCGACATACAAGATGGCTAAAATAATTTCTAATGTGTTAACTTTAGGTTATTCTCTACCTTCGATACGCCCGGGGCATTCCAAGCAGCAAGAGCAGCGTCGCCAATTTCGGAATAGGAATGAACGTTTCCAGAAAGGGTGACGCAACTTCCGTTAACGGCAACATTTATCTTTCGACCTTCCCGCTCTGCTGAACGTCGAAGAGCTTCTTCAATCCGTGTCTTTACATCAGACGTCTGAACTTGTTTTTTAATAGTCATCTCATTAGAGACTCCGCGTACACCGATCATGTGGTTTACTGCATTCGCTGCTGCAGCTTTTTGAAAAGCCCAATCCGTTTCCCCACGCAGTGTGATCCATCCCTTATCAACAGATACTTTAATGTCACCCGGCACTTGATAATTCCATTTAAGGGCATTAAGAGCTGCCTCGGCAATTTCCTGATCTGTTTTTTTATGTATATTGAAAAGCTCAACCTCAATTTCATCCGCGACCGCGCGAACTCCACCTACTCGTTGGGCAGCTTTTTCAGCAGTACGTTTTTCAAAATAGTGAGGAACACTTCCGCGCAAAGTAACAATGCCGTCGCTGGCTGTAACCGTGATCTGAGAGTCCGCAACACTTGGGTCCCACTTCAGTTCGCTTTTTACATCATTTTGAATCTGTGAATCTGCTTTCTTAAATAAATTAAACATTTTTTCTCCTTATGTTGTTGCTCAGATATCCGAGCAAAATTGAATATGTGATTATATCGCTGCACTATCAACACCAATTGACGAGGACCACAGTAGCTCCTACAGCTTGTATAAAATAATCTGGGGTATATATCCTTCGAAAATGACAATTAATCCTAATAAATAAAAAAATAAATCCGCCTAATTATATTTATTCACTGATTGTCTGAGTGACCCATTTTATGAAATCCTCAAATGGTAATGCGCCAGCAATTCTACTTAATTCAATTCCTTTTGCGAAAATAATTAAACTAGGAATTCCTTTGACGCTAAATTTTTGTCCCGAATTTGGCTGAGCCTGCGTATCGATTTTGGCAAAAACAATGCGACCTTTAAATTCGTTAGCGGCCCTGATAAAAGTTGGTGCGAAGGCGCGGCATGGGCCACACCACGGGGCCCAAAAATCGATAATAACGGGGATTGGGCATTTCCGTACTAGAATTTCTAAGCTGGCGTCAGTTAAGGAACTGACCCCAGTCTGTACCGAAAGTATTTTTTTGCAACTTCCGCAAATTGGAGATTTGCCAGCTGGGTAATCGAACGGGACGCGATTTAAGCTGCTGCATGCATCACAAATAACATAAGTGCTGAAGTTGCTCATATAATTTTTTCTTTCAGGTTGCGTAGATTTTTTTGAACATGACAAAGTTGATCGATTAAATGAAGTATGAGTGGGATAGATTCTTCATTGGCTCCAAAATCATTTTGAAGTTCATTGATTAAGTGAAGTCTTGCAATATCTTCTAGGTCCAATGTATCCGATTCAACAGGGGAAATCCATTCCTTTGTTATCCAATTATTAATTCGCACTATTTCTAATCCAGTGATATTTGAAACTTCAATCAGTGTAAATTTATTATTGATCATATATTTTCCTTAATTTGGCGCCTATTCCAGTCTTCTACAGCTTTTTTAAACTCGTCATCTACATTTTCGGGCATTATCATTTTCAGGATAACGATTTGATCGCCGCGAGTTTTTGTGCTCGGATCAAGAACACCTTTCCCTTTAAGGCGTACCCTTTGATCAGACTTCACTTTTGCAGGTATCTTCATAAGTATGGTACCATTTATGGTTGGCACTTTAATTTCAGATTCAAGAATGGCATCGCTAAAAGATACAGTTATTTCTGATTCAAGATTTTTTCCAACCCTTTTAAAAACAGGGGACGATTTTACATTAAGTTCCACATAAATATCACCTGCGGGACCGTCCTGAAAAATAGGGTCACCTTGACCAGCAAAACGAAGCTTAGTTCCCGAGTTAACAGCTGAAGGAATCTTAACTAAAAGTTTTTTTCCACTAGGAAATGTAATCTCTTTTTCACCGCCAAGTATTGAATCTTTAAAATCGATATCCATTTTGTAAACTTGATCTTCCGGTGGTCGCTTAAGCCCGCCTTCTCGAGTCTGTCCCATTTGTTCAAAAAAAGATCTTAAGGTGTCGTCATTTATTCCTTCGAACTGATTCGTATAGCGTCCCCCTTTTGATTGTGTTTCACTATAAAAAGGGCGGCGCGATCGTGCCGAATTCTGTCTGTCAGATACGGCTTCTGCTTCACCTCTGTCGAACATTGCTCGATCATCTGCACTTCCGATTTGGTCGTAAGCCGAAGCTACCTCTTTAAATCGGCTTTCAGCATTTTTATTTCCCGGATTAAGATCGGGATGTAATTTTTTTGCAAGCTTTCGATATGCAGATTTTATTTCATCTTGGTTAGATTTTGGATCGACACCAAGTGTTTGATAGGGGTTCGCGGCCATACACTCCTTCTACTAATTTTAACTATTTTCGCAGAAGTAACTTGTGCGATATAGATAATTTATCTTTGCAGGTGCTAATTCCCAAGATTGAATAAAGGGGACACCATCCCTTAAGACCCGTCGCAAGTGGAATCACGCCCAGCAAAAACCACAGACTACTTGGTCCCCAAAAGGCAAGACTAATTAATGAAACACCTAATACAATTCTAAAAATTCGTTCTACGAAATGAATATTTGCTTTCATATTTCTCCTTTATAAAAAATTTGCGCTACCTTCGCCAATAATTTCCGAATTTAGTTGGACGGTGTAATGAATTGGAAAAGCTTTAGACATCATCGCACTAACACTGCAATATTTTGTTTGTGAAAGATTTATGGCCTGAAGTACTTTTTCTTTTTCAAGAGATCCCTCAAGTTTGAAGACAAGGTTTGCTTCTTTAAATACAATTGGATGGGCGCCTTCAGTTAATATAGCTTCAGCTTCGATTTCAAATTTAGCTAAAGGCTGATTGTACTTTTTAAGAAGAGCCACAACATCCATTCCTGTGCACCCACAAATTGCAGCAATAATTAACTGCTTTGGCGTTACTGCTGTATCTTGGCCAATCGGTGGCGTCGTATCCATGGGAATAGTATGATTGTCTGCCGTTGCTAGAAAGCGCATTTTTTCATTCCATACAGATATTAACTTCATGTTGGTTCTCCATTATTAATTATAAGTTTATTAAAATTGGCGCTACAATTAGCTAGCGCCAATTTTCTTAACTTATTTTTTAAAAGTTACTTCTCATTGATTGAATTGTTTTGGGCCTTTGCATGATTCATCATTTTTTTGCATTCAGTTTTACTCATTTTACCATGACACTGTTTCATCATTTCTTGGTCGCACATCTTGCCATCCTTTTGCGTTTGCATGCATTCGTTCATCATGCCTTTCATGTGCTCCATATCCATCTTACCCATCATTTCGTTACTAGATTTCATTTTTGAAGGGGACGTTGGTGCTTTTGCTGCCGTCTCAGGATGATGTTCTACGTTTTGCGATTGATCAGTAGGTTCGGTTTCTGCTGCGAACACGGGTGTTGTGGAAATAAATCCAACTAATGCCAAGGCTGTTAAGACCGATAAAAATTGCGCTTTCATAAATACTCCTTTTTAAAGAGTTTGGTTTTTGCCAAACTTGTTATTATTTTTAAAATTTAAATTTTCACCGCAGCAGTCGGGAATATTTTTTATGATAAGCTGTAATGCCAGTTGAGCTTTAGTTAAAAAGTTTTCATTGCTGCCGATAACTTTGTAATTAGGGTGTGCAGCCCAAGCTTTCGCTATTTTTTCGTCAATTTCGTTTGCTTGAATAGCCGTTTCAATACGAAGTAGATTTTTATGATTATATCCTTGCAAATCTGTTGGCGAGCGAAGATGAATGACCGCAAAATACTTTTCATATTCTTGTTTAACTTGCGTACCCGTCATTTGCCAAAAAGTGCTTTCATTACTTGGCCAGTAGGCTAGGCTATCAATCGTTCCGCGATCACATAGCCCGACATGCCATTTTCGTTCGCCTATAACGAGATTTTCCATTTCGACCTGAACATGATATATGGCTTTCTGAGCGGACAATCGTGCGGAAGAACTGCTGAGCCGCCAAAACCCGCCACCGAAAACGATCGATGCTGCTTCTGGTAGAATTGCAACATGCTGGCACAACACTTTTTTAGCCATTTCAAGCACGGCTGTCTTGCCAGCACCCGGGCCACCAGTAATTACGATCAAGCGTGGTTTGAACTCAACTGTCGAGCATTCATAAATCTTTTCACAAATGTTTGGGGTATTTGGCATTTTTAAACCAACACAAATTCTTGATTTTGCTTTGGCACTTCGCAAAGCCAATTAAAACGTTCGATAATATGAGTTTTCATTTTATGTGCAGCCTCAGTTTCCCCATGAGTAATGAAAACTTTTTTAGGGGCAGTTATTTTCGACTGCAAAAGCCAATCTAAAATTTCGGTATAATCAGCATGTGCAGAAGTGCTCTCAAGCATGCGAATGCGTGCATTGACCGGAATGTGTTCATTAAATATTTTAATTTCTTGAGCTCCGTCCTGAAGAGCTCTTCCACGGGTGCCGACCGCCTGAAAACCGGCTAGAATAATTGTGGTCGTCGGATCAGAGACAAATTGCTTAAGGTGATGAATAATTCTGCCACCAGTTGCCATGCCGCTGGCTGAAATGATAATCATGGGTCCCTTTTTTTCATTGAGCTCTTTGGACTCTTCGACGGAATGAATATAATGCACAACTTCATCTATTTCATCGCAGTCCTTATCTGTTAACTTGTGTAATTTCTTAAACTCACGAAATAAATTTGTAACTTTTGTGGCCATTGGGCTGTTTAAGTACATCGGAACATCGGGAATACGGCTGGATTTTCTTAAAACTGACAAGTAGTACATTAAAGATTGAGCCCGCCCGACAGCAAATGCAGGGATTAAAATAACGCCATTCGTTTTAAGAGCCTCATTGATAACAATTTCCAATTCATCGATTGGGTTTATAGATTTGTGTTGTCGGTTGCCGTAAGTTGATTCGACAACTAAGTAATCGACGGATGGAATTGGTTCAGGCGCGAAAAGAATTGAATCGTTCTGCCGTCCCAGATCGCCGGAGAAAGCAATTTTTATTGGAGCAGCTTCGACAATCGCGACAGCTGCCCCGAGTATGTGACCAGCGTATTTAAAGGTGGCTCGAAGCCCTTCCACCACGGTAAAGGCCTCGTCAAAATTTATCGCTACAAATTGTTTAAGCGCTTGTTCGGCTTCTTTTTCAGTAAATAACGGTAAGGCGGGTGAATGCTTAGAAAATCTTTTTCTATTAAGCCAATCGGCCTCTTCTTCTTGTAAGTAACCAGTATCTGGCAATAAAATGCGACATAAAGCTAGTGTGGCTGGGGTACAAAATATTTTACCTTTGAAGCCTTCTTTAATGAGCCTTGGAATATATCCAGAGTGATCAATGTGCGCGTGCGTTAGTATAATTGCATCGATTAGACTGGGATCAATCGGAAAACGATCCCAATTTTTCAAACGTAATTCTTTTAAGCCTTGAAATAATCCACAGTCGACAAGTACATTTATTTTGTCGTTAGTTAATAAATATTTTGATCCTGTTACGGTTTCGGCTGCACCTAAAAATCGTATTCGAAATGTTTCTGGGGACAAATAAGCCATTTAGTTACCTTTTTTCTATCAGCCACACGCGTAGGACAAAATGTCCCATTCCTTTTTGCTATTTCAACCCAGCTTCTTGCAGCCATAGCACACTGATTGCAGCATAGAGCATGCCGACTATTATTTCGTAAAAAGAAAGAAAAAATTTACTTAAGAAGCTAGGGTGTTAATAGAATGCAGCTGACAAAGTCTAATAAAATTTGGATTTGGATTCTTGTAATATTTTTTTTAAGTATTGGCACTTTCTTTATCTTAAAATCAAATAGCGTTCAGAAAAAAGTGAAACCAAAGCGTGGCGACATCGTTGAAAGTATTTATGGTCTAGGCACCGTTAATTCAGACAAAATATTTCATGTTCGCGCTGGAATTCCACTGGCTGTAAAAAACTTATATGTTAGAGAAGGTGATCAAGTTAAACCAGGCTCACCACTAGTAAAACTCGATGAAAGTGTTATGCGCTCGCCAATTGAAGGTACGGTAACCGCTATATTATATAAAAACGGAGAATTGGTTACGCCGCAAATTGCAATTGTCACGATAACGAATTTGAAAAATCTATTTTTGGAGGTTAGCTTAGAGCAACAATTAATTTTACGAGTAAAAAAAAATCAACCCGTATTAATTTCATTTGAAAGTTTGAGAAATGAAAAAACCGAAGGGGTTATTTCTTCTGTTTATCCCCGAGACAATCAGTTTCTTGTCCGGATCGACTTAAAAGCGTGGCCAGATGGAGTCATTCCAGGAATGACCGCAGATGTTGCAATTGTTGTCGGAAAAAAAGTGAATGCTTTGTTGATTCCAATTAATACAGTTGTGGCCGGACATGTGACTCGTATACGCAATAATAAAAAAGAAAGAGTATCCGTAAATCTCGGAATCATAAATGGTGAATGGGGTGAAGTTATTTCTGATAATATTTTAGAAGATGATGAGCTTCTGACAAGAAAGTAGTCAGTCATGTTTTTCTTAGCTATTCGCCATTTAATGAGTAGAAAAAAACAGACGAGCTTAACTCTTCTAGGAATCATTTTGGGAACGGCGGCCTATATCGGCATTTCTGGCATGATGTTAGGTTTTCAGATATTTATCATCGACCAGCTGGTTAATAATGACTCGCATCTTCGTATAAAAGCTCGGGAAGAAATAGTTACAGCAAAAAGTTTGGATTTAGCTTTTTTTGAAAAAAATACGCTCATTAATTGGATTAAGCCTCCCTCGGGTCGAAAAGACAACGCATTTATATTAGCTCCGGGCGAATGGCTCACGCGATTGGAAGCTGATGAAAGAGTTTCCGGTTTTTCACCTCAGTTAATTATTCAGGGAATTGCCACTTATGGAAAGATTGCGCAAGGAATTAGTTTAGTTGGCTCTGAACCTGAAATGCAAAAAACTGTTTCTAATATCGAAAGCTCAATGGTCAGTGGAAAATTTTCAGATATTGGTAAAACGGGAAATCGAATTGCTGTTGGGGATGAATTTTTAAAAAAAATTGGAGC
>JAYTHR010000592.1:0-2245 GCA_043732425.1 Bdellovibrionales bacterium | reverse complement strand
GATTCGATGTGTAGTCAGCGATTCCGCGCACTTATAAAGTCGGTAAGACTCCAGTAAGATTAAGTCAATAGGGACGATGCTCGGTTGCGCTGCGGGGTAGGTCTTAGCTTTGGCCTCCTCTGATCTCGATCCCTGCAAGCCGGATATACCGCTGCATGTGTCCAGTCTCACCAAAGTGGACCGAAATGACGCACTAAAATCTCATGTAAGTGGACCGGTTTAGTGGGGGTCAAATCTCACCAACTTGGACCGGCAAAAAGCCGATAAAATCGGCACCGAAAATCCCCTGATATTTATGTTCTACTTTTGTTTCAACAACACGAGGGAAGAGCATGAGAAAAAAGAGCCGCAAAGAGCTTGGGAGAATTTTGGTGGATCGAAAAATCGTCGAATATTTTCGCGAAGGCATTTCAGCTTCGCAAGTTTCAAAAGTCACCGGCAAGGGCAAAGGCTACGTTATCAAGATCAGAGATTTGGCTGAAGAGTACGGCTACATCGAAAAATTATCTGAGGATAAAAAATTATTTAAAAGAACAAATCGTGAGATGCCGGCTTATCCAGAGGTGCTGTTTCCGTTCATTGATAAGCGTAAGGTGAGTTTAACAGAATTAGATAAAGTGATCGAGCCGCAAAAGCTTTGGATCAAGGAGCGCCTTGAGCTCGGCTGGAGTCCGCAGACAATTTTTGAGGAGATCAGCGTCTCTGTATCGAGAGCAACTTTTTATCGTTACCTAGATCGGCATAGTTTGAAGCTGAGTGCGGCAATGAAGAGTTCGCCAGAGATCATCCATGCGCCCGGCGAATGCCTTCAGGTTGATTGGGGCAAGATTTTCGATGCGATGGTAAACGGCAAGAAGAAGACGATCTGGGCCTTCATAGGGACACTAGGGCATAGTCGCTACACCATGGTTCGCGTGACTGAAAAGTGCGATTTTGAAAACACGACGAATTGCTTGATCTCGATGTTTGTAGAGCTTGGTGGGGTGCCTCGCAAGCTAACTTCAGATAACCCGAGAGTATTTGTAACAGAGGCATCAAAGTACGAGCCGGTTTTGAATGCCGGCTACGAGAGGTTTGCTTCCCACTATAATTTTACAATCGAAGCTCTGCCGCCATGGGATCCCCAAAAAAAAGGTAAAGTTGAAAGAAGTGTGCAAACGATCCGCCGCCCTTTTGAGAGTTACGCCAAGGAGGATTACAGTTTAGAGACGGCGCAGGCACACATCGATCAAAAATTAAAGATATTAAATGAACGTCGCCATGGCAGCCACCAAATGAAGCCAGTGGAGGTATTTTTACGAGACGAGGCTTCAAAGTTAAAGCCCTTGCCTGAGCTTCCTTACGAGCTTGAGAAAATAATTGCGACCGATGTGAGACAAGATGGATATGTCAGATATTTGGGAAAATATTACCGCGTGGATCAGCGCTTAAAAAACCAAGAGGTGATCGTGATCGGAAATCAAAGATTAGTTTCTATTTATTGCCACGGCCGACTGCTCGAAGTTTACGAAAGGATCACGGATCCTTTTCAAATGAAGGCCTGCAAAGATCATTACAAAGAGTCTTGGGAGAAAACTCTCAATGACCATGGTCATTACATTAAAAGAGCTGAGTCGATAGGTGAAAATGTCGCACGTTTTGTACAAATTATTTTAGCAAGAGGAGAAGGCTTCGTAGATAACCGAATTGTTTGGGGCGTGCTGACGTTAAATAAAAAATATTCTGATCTTGAAATAGATAATGCGTGCAAGTCTGCGATCGAATTATCGAGTGTGCATTTAAAAACCGTCCACAGTCTTTTGCGTATCCACGGTCAATCTGAAAATGCATTAAAAAATAAAAAAGAAAGTGAAGAGTACCAAACCCCAAGTGGCAAGTTCGCAAGACCGATGAGTGAGTATAGGGCCCACTTACGACTTGTAAACAAAGACACCTAAAACAAAGGAGAGAAGAAAATGCAAATGGATGTTATCAGAGAGCAGCTCAAGCAGCTGCGGCTACCGAGTGCGATGAATGAGCTTGAGGTGATTTTACAGAAGCGAAAAGTAAAATCAGATATCGGTTGGCTCAGTGAGTTGCTAGAAAGTGAGCTCGATGCGAGAAAACAAAGTGCACTTGAAAGAAGAATGAAGAGAGCAGCGTTCCCGGAGCGAACTTCGCTTGAGCAGTTCAATTGGGGTTTTAATAAAAAAATCCCAAGAGAACAAATTGAAGACCTTGCAAGCTGTAAGTTCATTGAGCAAAA
>JAYTHR010000591.1:0-7685 GCA_043732425.1 Bdellovibrionales bacterium | reverse complement strand
ACGGTACCACTTTTGGTAGTACGAGCATTTAGCAAACGCTTGATTTAAGCCACTCACCCACTTCTCCGCTGTAAAAATACAAAAGATAGGCTCTGTTTCATTGGCTCACAGACAAAGTGCCATAGCGTTTTTACAGAATCAAGCAATGGGTTGATGTGAGTCCTTGATTTTGGTTTTTAAATTCTGTAAGACCTTAAGTTCGCAATTATTTTGCTATGCACTCGTAGCTCAGCTGGATAGAGTACACGACTACGAATCGTGTGGTCAGAGGTTCAAATCCTCTCGAGTGCACCATTTTTATACTTTTCTTGCTTTTAAAAAGCGTTCCTAAAAAATCCTAAAATTAAGCAGTCCTTTTTTTAAGTCGCTTTTTTTTCGTATCTGGCGCCGTTTTTCATTCAAAATTTGCTTCATTTTCAAAGGTAGCTTTTCGCTAGCTGCCGACCAGGCTCGAGAATCAATTTGGTGCAAATAATTTTCTAAAAACTTACTAGTTTCAGTAGGATAGGCATTGTAACTTTCGCGCAGAGTCCAACCGATACCTTTCTGGACATAGTATTCACTCGCAGTTAAGTGCGGCAGTAAGAAGGATTTTACTAACCTAAACGACGGTTGCTTTTTCCTAAACCTTGAATAATAAAAAAGACTAACCATAGAAATTCGTCGTAACCAAGGATTCGGATGCTGATTCCAGTTTTTTAAAGCCGTGGCTAAGGCTTTAGAAGACCGTTCATAAATGCGGGCATAGATTCCGCACAAACTATCTGACAAGGCCCAATTATCGACCCGAGCGGCCCATGCAATTAATCGTGGAGCCCACTGCACCAGTTGGCCGTCCGGCAAAGATTCAAGCCAATGAACGGGCAGCATTTGAAGCTCGAAAATCGGGGCAGAAAACCAAATCTTTTCGAACTCTTCAAACTGATCCTGCGGTGATTTCAGAAAAAAGGGGTGGGGATAAGTCAGCAGTTGGCGAACTTCAGCAGTTTTTAAATTCAAAAACTGCAATTTTGAAGTTCCCCCACCAATGTAATGAGAACCCAAAAAAGACTTCGGACGAACCGGCGCTTCCAGTTGTGCAAGTTCGGCTAAAAAATATTTCTTCAAATCCATGAATGCAGCTTAATTTAAAGCTTTCTTAAAATCGATTCATTATTGAAGTTGTCTAAAGTTTGATTTTTCTCGTAGTATTTTGGCATGAAGTTAAAATTTATTTTTCGTTTAGTATTTTTGGTGATCTGTCTGGCTTTGGTTATTTTAGCCATGAGGTTTTCTGGCTCCAGCAGCTTCAAAGACGGCTTGAACGAAATCTTCGCAACCGATGTGAAAACCTTGAAATGGTGCCCAGATCATGTGGTGGACTTTAAGTGGTTAGAAAAAAATCTGAAATCTAAGGGTTTAGAAAAGTGGAGTAACGCAAGCCCTAAGCAAATTGAAAAAACTTTTTGTGCCGTAGCGATGGAACCCGTTAATCCACCCAGTTCACCGCAGGTCGAACTTCACCCCTTAGTAGAAGCTCAGTCTGCCGAGGCAAAGACTGCACTTTTGGAGTGGAACCCCGAGTCTAAACTGTACCGGGTTCAGGGAATGCTATTTAAATCGTCAAGCCTTAGTCGAGAGCTTCTTGACGACGCCAAGTGATTTCGATAGTTTGTTACTTCGTTCAGATGTAGCTCAGTTGGTAGAGCAAGCGACTGTTAATCGCTTGGTCGCAGGTTCGAGTCCTGCCATCTGAGCCATTTTTCTTATCCATTGTTTATTTCTCGTATTCCCAAATTCAAATAGGATCAGCTATGGCCCAGTCTCCCGCAGATATTAGTAAAAATTTTTGCGTGATGCCGTGGACTAATTTAGCGACCGAAACAAATGGTAAATGCAAAATTTGCTGCATCGTTATGACGAATCGTTATATCAAAAAAGAGGATGGATCAGATTTCGAAATTCAGTCCGATCCGATTGAAGATATCTGGAATTCTAATTACGTTCGTCATATCAGAAAAAAAATGTTGGCTGGCGAATGGGTGTCTGACTGTTTTTACTGCCAGGGGCAGGAAACGCAAAACCAAAAATCACCCCGTCAAAGTTATAATGAAACGTGGTTTAACCAAAGCGTAGCGGAAAAAGTTCTAGAATCAAAGGCTAAGGATGGACACGTGAGTGCTTTACCCACTTCCCTTGAGCCCCGACCGGGAATTCTTTGCAACTTAAAATGCAATATGTGTTGGAGCTTGAGCAGCTCGAAAATTTTTGCCGAACGAAAAACCGCGCTTGAAAATAATCAAGAAGATATTCCAAAATTTTTACGAGACGAGTGGAAAAACGAAGTCGAGTGGGCCTCTCAATCGGACTTTGCTTGGTCCGAAAAGCCAACCTATCTTGAAAACTTTAAGAAGTGTATGCCAACACTCCAAAGGCTTTATTTCACGGGCGGTGAGCCAACGCTGATCAAATCGAACCTTTCGATTCTTCGGCAGTTGATCGCGGCCGGAAGAACTGATTTGTTAATTTCCTTTACGACAAATTTACAGGTTTTACCTCAAGAGTGGCTTGATATTTTACCTCATTTTTCACGCGTCGAAATCACCGGAAGCATTGACGGAGTGGGGCCGGTTAACGACTATATTCGATTTCCTAGCCAGTGGAAAGATGTGCAAGAAAATTTAAAAAAGTTATACGCCCTGCATCCGCGATTAGAGGTATCAATTATCTCTGTTGTCCAAGCAACGAACATATTTGGTTACGTCGATTTAATTCGCTGGGTGGCGCAGAATTTTCAAGAAAGACAGATTCAGATAATTCCAACCATGCTTCATGGTCCGAACTTTCTGCGTCCAGAGATTTTAGATTTTGACCTGCGTCAGCAGGCTGTAAAATACATCGATGAAGCTTTAAGCGATCTGTCTATTATGCAAAAAAATAAAGATTTCTTGCAGGATGTGAGGTCTCAAATACTGAATCCTCATAAAGACGCGATTCAGTTACGAAAAAAATTTAGTGAATACATGAAATATTTAGATCGCACGCGAAAGACTAATTTTAGCGAAACGTTCCCTCAGCTAAGTTCTATGGTTGAAGAGATTTAGTTTTTCAATTTGCTTTAAGCGATCAATTATATCCGTGAAAAATATTTTATTGGTATTCAGCGGTGACGATTTTTAAATCTTTCTTACAAATCCTTTGGCACGATTGAATCGGGGAATCGTTTTTAGCGAATTGATTCTCAATATCTTTAAATAAAGGTCCACGCACCACATCGAGTATCGTTTGATTTTGTCCCGCGACAGTTTGATTGATGGCATCCTGGCCATCAGCATACAGACCCCTCAAGTACTGCGATTCCGTTCCGCTATAGCTATAGTAAACTTCACCGGCAATAAAGCAACAGGGGAAAACCTCGCCCCTTGAGGAAATATAAATCTGATTGTTCGTAACCGAAGTGCACTCGATACAACTTTTCGCAGTCGGGCTTTGAGCACTTGATTTTGTTGGTGCTGATTTGAGCTCTTCACCGCGGGCAACGGTTACAACATTTATTAACTCAGGTTCCGTAGGAGCTTCAATAAAGCCTATGGTCTTCGAGTTTTCATCGTAAATAGGATAGGGCTCATTAAGGCCCGTAGTGTAGTTGAAAAAGCGTGAGGTTTTTTTAATAAAAAAATCTTTAAACCCCATTTCAATCGAAAGTTTTCTAGCTTCTTCAACTTGATGTTGGTTATGTTTAAAAACTAAAAATTCCCAATGGGCATTTCCGCCGGCGGCAATAAATGTGCGGGCTGATTGCATGATCTTGTTCCATTGGGTATTTCTGCGGTAAATATGATTGGTATCCGCAAGCCCATCAAGACCAAACTTACAGTAGTCTCCCGCTTTTGATAACAGAGTGCCCAAGCGTTGCCACCACTCAGTGGTTCTGGCGCTTCCATTGGTGTGAACACCTAAATTCATTCGTGGATTCACGCTGCGAAAATATTCTAATATTTCCAGAGTTTCTTTCGCGACGATGGGGTCGCCGAAATTTCCGCAAAGCTGTAAAAAATTTAACTGATTTAGAAAATCCACATCAAAAATAACTTTGACTTGAGCCAATGTAAGTTCATTTTTATTGATGAACTTATTCAGAGGGCCTCCATGGTCCGAGCGCGGGCACATTGGACAGCTGGCATTACATTTATCTGTAATCTCTAAATGAACGCTTCTGATCTTAGAAGAGTCAAATTTCACGGTTATCCCCTTTGTCCCATCCAGTTATTCGTCACAACTATGACAAGTTATCTGAAGTTTGAATAGAAAAAAATATAGGCAGTAATCTATTAGAATGTTATTACTTTTAACGTATGAAAGATGAATATGAAAATCACCGCCAATTGACTGTTCAGGCCGAGGCCGCAGTTCAAAGTAAAACTTTTTGCCTAGCAAAATGGTATCACGCGAACATTTATTTTCAAACTGGTGAAACGCACAGCTGCTATCATCCCGCGCCTCATAAAATTGACATTAAGGCACTTAAAAATAATCCGTCAGCACTACATAACACAGCATTTAAGAAGGAAGAGCGCAAAAAAATGCTCTGCAATAAGCGTCCCGAAGGCTGTCAGTACTGCTGGAATATTGAAGATCTGAATAAAGACCTTATTAGTGATCGTCAGATTAGAACGGGATCTTTATACAGCGAAGCTCGGATTCAAGAGATTAAATCCCAACCGCAAGATTTCAATGTTTCTTTAGATTATGTCGAGCTGAGCTTTTCCAATTTATGCCAGTTCAAGTGCGGCTACTGTCATCCGAAATCAAGTAGCACGTATTTAAATGAAATTAAAAATTTTGGGCCCTACAGTATGTCAAAAAATCATCGCTGTGACATTAATTGGTTTAAAATCTATGAAGAAGAAAATAATCCGTACATCGAGGCGTGGTGGAACTGGTGGCCCGAACTTTCAAAAACTTTAAAAATTCTTAGAATTACCGGCGGTGAGCCACTGCTGCAAAAATCGACCTATAAAATGCTGGATTATCTTGAGGCGCACCCGGCTCCGCAACTTGAGCTAAATATAAATTCTAATCTGGGAGCTAGGGCTGATATCGTTGAAAAATTTTGTCTTCGAATTAATGAACTTGTTGAAAGTAAAAAAATAAAATCCTTTAAGCTTTTTACCAGCGTAGATACGTGGGGTGAGCAAGCTGAATATATAAGAACGGGCCTTAACCTTAAAAACTTTGAAAACAATCTGCTTTTTTATCTCGAGAAAACAAAGCAGCCGCTAACAATTATGATTACCTTCAATATTTTTAGCGTTCTTAATTTTTCAAAACTTTTACAAAAAATAATTGATTGGCGAGCCGAACACACCGAAAATTTATTTTCAGGGCATAAACATCGTCTCCGCTTTGATATTTCTTATTTAAAAGAGCCCCTACAGTATGACATAAACCTTCTGCCTAAAGCAGACTTTATGCCGTATATGGATGTACATCTTAATTTTATTAAAAATCATATGGATGACTCACGGGCCGACCACTTTTCATATATGGAATACCAAAAGTTTTTAAGAATCTATGAATATATGGCCGGAACCAATTATGAAACCTCGAAAATTCAAGAAGGTCGCAAAGACTTTTATAAATTCTTCACCGAGCACGATCGAAGAAGGTCGTGCGACTTAGTAAAAACATTTCCAGAATTATCAAATTTCATGCAGGTCTGTCAGCAAGTTGCGCACGCCTAATTACATCATTACTGAAGTGCAAAACCAATTGTAAACATGGGCACAAGCTCTCTGTTCTGAGCAGAGGTGCCTGCTGAAACTCCGGAGATTGTGCGATCCGTATAAGAAAATGATCGGTAAGCCATCATAAGACCTAAATAAAAACTTGAGGTGAACCGAAACAACCCACCTAAATCAATTTCAAATCCCGTTCCCTTATCTTCAAAAACACCACTTTGCGAATTCTTTGAAGAAAAGAAATAATTGGCGACCATATAAATATCTTTTTCCGAAAAATAGCCTCCGGAAAGTCCATAAGAGGTTCTACTTGCAGCATTAGAATCATTTGCCGACTGAGAATATAGCAAACCTGCATAGTAGCTTCTAAAAACCTTTCCTAAACGAATATCGGTATCCGTTGTTTTATAAGAACTTTTGATCCCATTATCATTGTAATCGCGGGTTATATAAATTGTGTTTAAGGTGAATAAAAAAGTATTATTCAAATCCGCATAGACGTTGGGTGGAAAGATTAAAGCCATAAAAGACAATAATGAAATAAGTAAGTTACGCATATTTCAAAGAATATAGCTCATTTGAGTAAAACTCAAGATTTAGCTAGCGATCCAGGGCTAGAATGACACTTTTAAAATGCACTTCTTGACTTCATCCAGGGGCCTAACAATCATTGGAGTTGGATGAAAACAGTTACATTAGCAAATAAATACTTCGCCATTGCCGTATGGAACAAGCTGCCGGCGAATCTGCAAAAACAGATTTCCATCGTTTGGTCAAAATTTTACAAATTAAGAATATCTACATTTCTTATTCATTCGTTTTGCGATCGCTACGAAATTAATGAGCAGCAGTTAAGCCTTTATCAACCGGCATCCGGAAGTTCGCACTACACTTCTTTTCAAGATTTTTTTACGCGCAAATTAAAGGCGCCTATTCGAGTGTCTCCCGAAAAATGGATTTCTCCTTGTCAGGGATTTGTGTGCGAAAACGGTTTAGTTTCCGAATTTTCAAAAGTGCAAGTAAAAGGACGAAGCTTTTCGATTAGGGATATTTTTGATGATGTGAATAATAAAATAAGTGGATCTTATTCATTTATTAATATTTTTTTACATAACCATAACTATCATCGCTTTCACTCGCCCGTGACCGGAACCGTAAAGCAAATTAAAAACATTTCGGGTCAGCTTAATTTTTTACGTCCCTGGTTTTATGAAAAGAAGAATGTTTCATCTCCTTCGTTCGTAAATGAACGCTATATTGTCGAAATTCAAGATGCGTTCAAACAGTCTTGGTTCTTGTCGTTTGTTGGCGGAATGGGCGTGGGGCATATAAAACTATCGGACCATTTGAAGCTCGGAGCCTTCATTCAAACGGGTGATGAACTGGGATACTTTTTATTGGGATCTACGTGCTGCCTTGCCGCTCCGGTGAGGACGAAAAAATTTAGTTACTTACAAAAGATTGAAGTTGGCGAATTTCTATGAGCGTGCGGCTAAAAAATTTAGCGTTTTGGTTCCATGATAAAGTCTTATTTGAAAACTTTAGCTATGAAATTCCGGCGGGTAAAGTAACTCTTATTCAGGGACCAAGCGGATGCGGAAAAAGCACTTTTTTAAAGTTAGTTGCGGGGTTAATACAGCCCACATCGGGACAAATCGAAAAATCGAATAGCGAATCGGTAATAGGCTATTTGCATCAGGATATTCACCTTATTGAACACTGGTCGATCGCAGAGAATTTAAACTTGGCGGATTCTGATAAAAAAAATCAAAAGAAGTGGTTAGAAAAATTTGATCTGCCAATGAATCCAAATTCTTTGGTCGCTAGGCTAAGTGGCGGTGAAAAACAAAGAGTTGGTTTAGTGCGTACGGTGCTATCGCGACCCGATTTAATTCTTTTGGACGAGCCGACAGCCCATTTAGACGACGAACATACAGACACGGCACTTAAAACTATAAGGAAAGA
>JAYTHR010000590.1:0-2248 GCA_043732425.1 Bdellovibrionales bacterium | reverse complement strand
CTTCAAACAGTTTCAGCCAACCCTTAGAATCAACTTGCGATGTGATGATGACCGAGCCTTTGCGGTGTCGATCCTCAAGCAGATCGACGAGCACGTTGGCTTCTTCATGCGTATAGTTGCGAAGTCCAAAGTCGTCGAGGATAAGAACTTTGGTTTGTGTGAGCCGCTTAATATAGGCGAGGTATTTGCCAGCGGCTCTGGCGGCAAGAACTTCTTCAAATAAAAAATTTACCGGCATAAATAACACCGACACACTCTCTGCACACAGCCTCTGGCCGACGGCAATTGCAAGATGCGTTTTACCTTCACCGGTTTTACCCAGAACAAGAAGGTTTTCATTTGCATGGTAAAAACTTAAGCCCGCAAGTTCGCGCAGTTTCGCTTTTGCAAGACCACGCTCGAAGCTCTGATCCCAGTCCTCAAGATTAGCCATCGATCTAAACCTGGCTCGAGTTTTTAAAGATTTAGCAACACGCTCTTTACGCTGCAAAACCTCGTCTTCAAGAACGAGCCGCAAAAACTCGAGATGGTTAAGCCCTTGGCTTGCGGCCTCAGTGGCTCGTTTTTCAAATCCGGCATGGATGCCGAAGAGTCGTAAACTATGCGATAGTGTTCGCATCTGATCGCTGATCATAAATCCTCCCTTTCAAAAGAGTTGTGTAAGTACATTGAGCTTGCCTCGCGTTTTGGTGCGGATCGCACAACGCTTGGTCGATTTCCATTTTTATCAAAATATTGTGCTGTTGCTTGGATATAACTGAACTGAGTTTTACCGTAAGTTGATCCCATCTTACATGCGTGCTCAAGGGCTTCGCGGCTCACTTGCATTGTGTGGTGCAAGCGCAAGATGCCCTGCACGCGCCGGAGGTATCTTAGTGGATACTGACCATTTAAAAGATTCTCCACCAAGTTTAAAGTTTCAGGGCCAATACGCTCGGCACTCTTGAGTGCCAGTTGTACGGAGAACTGCACCAGCGCAAGTTTTTCTTCGGGGTAGTGTCTAGGGTCGGTCGAGTAAATCTCACTCCCCAGAAGCCTTGCGTGCGCAGCGAGTGGGTTTAATTCTAAATCAAAAACCTCAATCAGCTTTGCCGTCACCTTCACTCGTACTTCACGGCCCACGAACTTGTACGGCACTGAATAAAGCTTCTTGAGTACTTGCACATGGCAATCTGCATGAACCTTTGCCGGCTTCCAGATCGCAACTTCCCAGTTGTGAACCGGACAAGGTTTAAGTAAATTCTTTTCACCCTCGAATCGATCCGACCTTGTGACGCCCCAGTCTTTCATCACAGCATTATTTAACCGCTCAAGATAAATTCGAAAACTTTGGTTCAATTCATCGATCGAATAAAATTTCTGCTCGCGAACTTCTTGATAAAATTGCCTTTGAACGACGCCGATCCCGGATTCGTTCGCTGCCTTATCGCGCGGCTGATAGGGCCTTGCCGGTATCACCGCAAATCCCCAGTGATTTGCAAAATCAATAAATGCTGGGTTCACATTAGGATCATACCAATGTGCGCGGTCAATGGCCGCCCTCTGATTGTCGACCGTCACATAAGGTGTAACTCCACCAAAAAAGCGAAATGAATTTTCAATTGAGCGAATCAACTCGTCGCGTTTTTGTGTAAATGTAAACTCGCCGTACGTATACGAACTCATTGCCATCACGCCACACATTAGCCATGTCTTTTTAATCTCTCCCGTTTCACTATTGATGATGTCGATGCCATCAGTATAATCAAAATAAGCTCGCTCTCCTGCTTTATGCTCAAGGCGCATCGTCACCTGCGGCAGCTCTGGATAAACTTTATTAAATTGCCTACAAAACTGCGAGTAACTGATCTGATCACTCACCGTTTCTCGGCACAAAATATTTAATTGAACACCGCGACTCACCTCAAGTCGAACTCTCTCCCAATCGATCAACTTCGCCCAATCAGGTATCGCACCACCGCACCTGATGATCTCACCACGCTTAATCACCGCACGAACTGTGTTGCGACCGACCTTTAGAGTTCTCGCAATTCTGCGCTCCGAATATTCCTTCGCATGTAATTCTAAAATTTGTTTTTGCATTGGTACCGACACTTTCACTGCTGACATCTTCACCTCCGTGATGGACGTCAGCATTAATATTTAAAGTTGTCGCTGATGCTCCAGATCACAACCCTCAGATCCACCACAAGTGGTTCCGTTGGATGCGGCTGCCTGGTTCCGATTCATGCGTTCGGGTGGTATCGAT
>JAYTHR010000589.1:0-2249 GCA_043732425.1 Bdellovibrionales bacterium | reverse complement strand
AAATCACGTGCGGATTCAGAAAATTCAGTCGCGGCGTCGTTCACGATTTGCTCGATCGAGTTTAGGATAATGTCGCGCGCGTCTTTTGGGACTTCTTCCTTTTCTTCTAAAACCTGAAATATCGATTCTCGTAAGATATGAAATTCAAAAATAAGTTGATCGATCGAATAATTTGCAAACTTTCTGCGCTCGCTTCCATGTTTGGTACCCACCCGAAGGCTTTCTGCTTTGTCGTCTTTTTTTCGCTTGGTTGTGCGATCGATGGATTTAGAAAGGGCATCAGCCATCTGAATTAAATACTCAGGTAGCGAATCCCGCAAAGCTAAATTAGTTTGATCAAGCTGTTCAAAAAGCTCTTTTTTGGCGCGTTTTTGCCATAGGGCCATAATTGTTTTGGCCTTTTTCTTAAGAAGAACGCTGACTTTATTTTTCATAAACTTCCTCTTGGCTTAGTAGCACGTTTTCTTAATTATTCTTTAAATATTTCTGAGCAAGTACTACCAGTTGATCGACACTCTGCTTTTTATTCACGACCTCAGTGGCATGGGTCTTAGAAACATCCACCGAATCCAATGCGGTCAGAAGGATCACGGGTACCCGCGAAAAAATATCTGGATGCTTTTTTTCAAAAGCTAAAACAAATTCAGGACCGTTCATGACGGGCATATGATAATCTAGAAAAATAAGATTTGGCGCTGATGACTTGGCCAATTTCTTTAAGGCCTGTTTTCCATCATTGGCTTCTTCAACTTCATACCCTTCGGACTCAAGCAGCAAGCGCATAAGACTTCGCATATCCTGGCTATCCTCGATCAGCATAATTTTTTGTCTCATGTTTAATCTGCCCTTAAAGAACGGCCTTTTTTTAACTTTAAATCCTTAAAATTTTATCTTAATGATCGACTCATTTCTTTCGCAGCCCACTTTTGTGCTTCTTTAGCATCATCAACGACAGCCGCCATACCAAAAAATTCATGCGTTACACCTTTGTAATTTTTGTACTCGACTTTGACTCCGGCCTGTTTAAGTTTATCCGCTAAACTTTTTCCTTCGCTTCGAAGGGGATCAATTTCGGCAGTAATCACCGTGGCTGGATTAAGTCCTTTCACATTGGCAGCCATTAAATTTAATCGGGGATCATTGGCCTCAGCCGCTGTATTTGTATACTGCTTGATGAACCAGGCCATCATCGGTTTACTTAATGGTTTCGCAGCTGCATTTTCTTTATAAGATTCAGTATTCATATCATTTCCAGCGACGGGATAAACTAAAAGTTCATGCGCCGGAAGCTGAATTTTTTCATCCCGAGCACGAATAGCAACATTCAGCGCTAAGTTTCCGCCGGCACTTTCACCAGCGACCGCCACATGCTTGGGGTCACCGCCAAATGAAGCGGCATTCGCTAGAACCCATTTGTAGGCGGCAAACGCATCGTCGTGGGCTGCGGGGAATTTGGCTTCGGGAGCTTTCCGATATTCAACAGAAATAAAAATCACCTTCATCTGCTCAGCTAAAGATCTTGGAGTCGCGTCGTAAGTGTCGTTCGTTGCGATAACAAAGCCGCCACCATGATAATACACAACAATCGGAAAAGGACCTTTACCTAAAGGAATGTAGATCCGCGCCGGAATCATTCCCTTCCCGCCAGCCACTTGAATTTCATGGACATCCGCTAGTTTTGATTCTTTAACATTTTTATTTTTCGCTATAAGATCTTTAACAGCATCGGCAGGGGTTGGTTGCTGGCGTGCTTCTTCTGCCGTCAGAGTCTCAATCGCTTTTCCGTTTTTACCTTGCAGCTGATCTAAAACTTTACTCATATCAGATTCGGGCTTCGCCGCAAAAACACTGTAGGCGGTCAATAAAAGAATAGTAACTAGAATTGTTCTCATATTTTTTCCTTTCGTAAAATCGCAAAAGTTAAGATTGCACATCAAGCTTGGCCAGCGATTTTCAATCAACGACAATGGCGTTGCAACGAGGGGGCCTTTATGGCAAGTCCCTAGTTTTCGTTTGAGTCAATAAAGGGTATTAATTCCCTACATTCATTAAAGAAAATGGGGTTGAAATTCAAATTTAACCTTGCTTGATTAGATTTTAACTTAAATTTTTTTGAGATCGAAATTTGTCCCCCACGGCTCTGCATTGAGTGAAATCTACTTGTTGTAGGATTGAGAAATTAAAAAAATGAAAAGTTGCCTGATTGCAAATGTCCGTGATCGTGGCAATGAGCTACTTCTGCTCGTCTT
>JAYTHR010000588.1:0-2249 GCA_043732425.1 Bdellovibrionales bacterium | reverse complement strand
CATCATCAACCCAAACTGTTGCGACTTGCTCGCTCATCAAATCTCGAAGTGCTCGCAGTTCCACATCTAGCTCGGCGTGAACGCTGCCGGCAGTTTTCTTTTTCTCGTAATTTTTTTGAATTTCTTTTCCTAGCCGGTCTAAGTATTCAATGTCCGCGCGCAAGTTCTCTTCGGTCGCCCCCTCAGAAGCTGTGCGCACGATGACTCCGCCGCTAGGATTTATTTTTTGGATTATTTTTTTTAAACGGTCTTTTTCTTTTTCGCTTTCTATCTTTCGCGAAATTCCAGTGTGTTTGATGTAGGGCATGTAAACGATGCCGCGACCTGGTAGTGAAATGTGTGTCGTGATCCGCGCGCCTTTGGTTCCTAAAGGATCTTTGGCAACTTGCACCATTAAGTGGTCGCCATCTTTGATTAGGTCTTGAATCGGCGTTTTTATTTCGCGCGAAGGACGGTGATCTTCTGCGCGGTCGCTGGCTTCGTGGTCTGATTCGTCGTGATCAAAAAATTCTTTTCCTTCTTCGGTTAAGATATCTCCGACATACAGAAAGGCTGCCTTGTCTAAACCAATATCAACGAAGGCCGCTTGCATACCTGGAAGAACGCGCGTGACGATTCCCCGGTGAATAGTTCCGACCAGGGTGGGTGATGTTTTTCGCTCGATTTTCAGATCCATTAAGACGCCCGCTTCGACGTAAGCGACACGAGTTTCATGAGATCTGACGTTTATTAAAATTTCTGCTGCCATTTAAATCCTTTACAGGCTTATTTTCCGACATTTGGACCTTAGGCCTGTTTACAATAATATCAGTCATACCGAAGAAAAGACTGATAAGCAATTTTTGGAGAAGCATATGGCTACAATAGACGATCTGTTTCGATTAATGGTTGAACAAAAAGCATCAGATCTTCACCTGACGAGTGGAGCTCCTCCGTATTTACGGCTTCATGGAAACATGCACCCGCTAAATTACCGAGAACTTTCAAACCAAGACATTCAAGGTTTAATTTTCGAAATATTATCTGAAAAACAGAAAAAATCTTTCATCGAAAAATGGGAACTGGATTTTGCTTACGTCGTTGAGGGCTTGGGTCGCTTTCGTTGCAACGTCTTTATGCAGCGCCGCGGTCTTGGAGCCGTCTTCAGAACAATTCCTGAAAAAATTAAAACGGCCTCCGAGCTGGGACTACCCTCCGCGATTCTGGATTTGATCGACGTAGAGCGAGGACTGGTTCTAGTGACCGGCCCCACGGGTTCAGGAAAATCCACAACGCTAGCCGCAATGATTCAACATATCAATGCGACTCGTGAAGGGCATATCCTGACCGTCGAGGATCCGATCGAATTTGTTCATCCCAATTTAAAGTGTTTAGTGAATCAACGTGAAGTAGGAACGCATACTAAAACTTTCGGAAATGCTTTAAAGGCCGCTTTACGTGAAGATCCAGATATTATTTTAGTTGGAGAATTACGAGACTTAGAAACTATTTCTCTAGCTTTAACAGCCGCAGAGACGGGACATTTAGTTTTTGCCACGCTTCATACCAATTCGGCAGCTAAAACGATTGACCGTATCATCGACGTCTTCCCTTCAGGACAGCAGGGGCAAATTCGTGCCATGTTAGCCGAATCCCTTCGCGGAGTTGTGGCTCAGTGCTTATTCACTCGTGCTGATGGACAAGGGCGCGTGGCTGCCTATGAAATTATGAAGGGAACAAAAGCCATCGGAAACTTAATTCGCGAAGGCAAGATTCACCAAATTCCATCTATTATTCAGACAAGCGCCGGCCAAGGCATGATTCTATTTGAAAAGTACGTCGAAGACTTAGTAAAAAAGGGACTTGTGACTGCGAGCGATGCGAAGACGTTCTTGGGAAAAGAAGATGCCAACGCGAATTCTTCCTCCGCTATGAAAAAGGTGTCTTAGGACGCCTTTTTTTCTAATCATTCGTTCATTTATTTATGCCTTTTGCAATAGTTCTGTTGCGTGAAAATTAAAAAGGCATTAATTTTTTGAGATGACAACTTCAACTGAAAAACTGACGGCTAAAGAACTTGCTAAATACATTGATCACACATTACTAAAACCAGATGCGACAAAAGCTCAGGTCCGTCGCTTATGCGAAGAGGCTTTGCAAAACCATTTTTTTGGCGTCTGCGTGAATTCAGGAATGATCTCTACCTGCAGCGAAATCTTAAAAAATACCAAAATTAAAATAATTAGCGTGGTGGGGTTTCCGCTTGGCGC
>JAYTHR010000587.1:0-2253 GCA_043732425.1 Bdellovibrionales bacterium | reverse complement strand
CCATCACCATCATAGCTAAAACAACTTCGATCAACGTGAAGCCTTGTTTTTTTGCGCGTTTTTTTAAGTTTTTAGATTCTGGTAAAAAGCTCAAGGTTAATCCTTAGCGAGTTAAGTCCTTCAGCGTTTTCGCTTCAGGTATAATATCAGATTGACCTGTCATTGAATTAAAAACAAGTGTCCAAACATTCTTTTTTCCATCTTGAATTTGAATCGCCGAGGGCTCTATCATGCCTTGGGGGAAAAAATGAACGTAAGCTAAGCCTTCGGTAGCAATCGACTCTTGCGGACCGCTTTCAATCTGTAAGAACGTAAATCCTGCGGGTAAAACTTGTTCTTTTTTAAAAATGCTGGTGTCGGCTTGAAATTCAGAGACTGGTTTGTCTTTTTCACGAAAAGCAGATTTTTCTTTTTCGCGGGCTTCATCTAGTTTCTTCTTATCAATCAGAACCAAATGGCTTGATTTTTCAACCCACCAGGACTGATGGTCTTTATCCAGCCGAAATGCAAGTCGGTAAGTGACTCCACCTAATTTGGCACGGTTCCTTAAATCTTTTCCGGCAATTGCAAAGTCGCGAAAAACTTTTCGTGTGTCTTGTTTTTTATCCATCAGTCGGGGTAAAGCAACGGCCATGATGGCGCCGATAATGGATAAAACGATCACGATTTCTAGTAATGAAAAACCGCGATTTGATTTTTTACTCACCAGCAGCTTGTGATCCTTCGGAATAAAGATCTTTGTCGTAACCCGTGCCGCCTTCTTTTTTGTCAGCGCCCAAAGATTTCAAGTTGTAGCCGGTATCGGTTCCTTCGTAGACGTAATCAGTTCCCCAACCATCTTTAAGTAAATGCTTCATTTTCGGGTTGGCTGACCAGCGCTTGCAGCTAGTATCATCTTCAGTAATGAAAGTGATTGATTTTGGATACTTGCTGCATTCAGAGTTGTATTCATTAATTTTATTTTCAATTTCCGACATTTTTAGCCGTGTTGAATTTACTTTTGATTTCGCATTTCCATCCGCGATTTTTGGTAGCACGATGGCCATGATTCCGCCGATAATGACCAAAACAATCAAAATTTCACCTAAAGAAAAACCTTTTGAATTCTGCTTTAAAAACGTAGTCGGCAAGTTGTTAATAAACTTAAATTTATTGTGAACCACGAAAGTCTCCTATCCACCTAATTTAGACGTTAAATCAAACATCGGAACAATGATAGACAGTACTATGACAAAAATTACGATACCAATCAACAAAGTCATGAGGGGATTTAAAATTGTTGTGATTGTATCCACTTTTGATTTCACTTGAAAATCGTAGGCATCCGCAACCAAAGTGAGCATATTTTCTAAATCTCCTGTTTTTTCACCGATGTTCACCATATGAACCACGAGCGGTGGAAAATGACCTGATTTTTTCAAGGGGCCGGCGATCGATTCACCTTCAGAAATATTGCTTTTCGCATCATCAATTGCAATCGCGATGGCGTGGTTATCAACTACATTGCGGACGATATCTAACGCACTTAGCATCGGCACACCGCCGTTAAGCAAAGTGGCTAATGTTCGAGTAAATCGTGAGATTGCCACCATGCGAACGATTTCACCAAAAAGTGGAATTTTTAATGAAATTGTATCCCAACTTTTTCTTCCCTCAGTCGAATTCTTCCAATTAAAAAAGAGTAAGATCGAAATCACAATGAAGCCTGCAAAAAAATACCAGTTATTGATAAATACCTGACTGGTTGAAGATATAGCTTGGGTATACCACGGCAAAGTCATGTCTGGAAATGATTCAAAGACGGCTAAGATTTCGGGTAAGACTTTTGTGAATAATCCAAAAATAACTAAAGTAATCACAACGAGCATAATAATCGGATAAGTCATTGCACTTTGAATACGTTGTCTAAGCTCCGCTTGAGATTCGGTAAATTCAGCCAAGCGTATAAGGATAACATCTAAAGTCCCCGACATTTCGCCAGCTTCGGCCATCGACAAAAAGATGGGACTAAAAACAGACGGGTATTTGGAAAAAGCTTTGTGTAAGGATAAACCTTCATTTACCATGTTTTTGCAGTCAGCTAAAGCTTCCGATAAAATGGGGTTTTCAACTTGCTCCGAAACGGCGGTCAAGGCTTCCACCAGGGGAACGTTCGCCTTAATTAAAGTGGCTAACTGGCGTGTCATTAAAGAAAGATCTTTCACGGGGACCGATCCAGATCTTCCGCGAACGGTTGATTTTTTTTGGGTCAGT
>JAYTHR010000586.1:0-2256 GCA_043732425.1 Bdellovibrionales bacterium | reverse complement strand
CAGCAGGTGTAAATGTTTTAATGTCTGTTCCGTTCATGGCATTAAACTTAAGTAAAAAGAAGTTAGCTAAAGGCATAATGTCTTCCCGTCTTTCACGTAACGGAGGAACCCGCAGTGGAATGACGTTTAATCTAAAGAATAAGTCCTCGCGAAAACGTTTTTCCTGCACCTCAATTTTTAAATCTTTATGTGTCGCGGTAATAACTCGGACATCTATATTTCGAAACTGATTTTCCCCGACACGTTTGATTTTTCTATCCTGCAGCACACGTAAAAGCTTCGCCTGCAGCGGTAAATTAAGATCACCTATTTCATCGAGAAACAATGTCCCACCTTCGGCATCCTCAAATAAACCAATTTTTTTGTCGCTGGCGCCGGTAAAAGCACCTTTAGCATGACCAAACAATTCAGATTCGAGCAAATTATCCGGAATGGCCGAGCAGTTAATGGCAACGAAAGGTTTATCCTTTCGCGAACTCCATTGATGAATGGCACGGGCAAACACTTCTTTTCCAGAGCCACTTTCACCCGAAATTAGAACTGTCGCATTACTTTGTGAAACACGTTTGGCCAGATCTATCGATTTTTTAAAGGCTTCGCTTTGACCGATAATCCCGTCAGGATTGATTCCCCGACTGACTTCGACGGCTTTCTTCAGCGTCGAGTTATCTGCATGAAGTTGATTCAGTTTAAAGGCCCGTTGCACAGAGATAAACAATTGCGGAAAGTGAATGGGTTTGACCACAAAGTCGTAAGCGCCAGATTGTATGGCTTCAACGGCGATATCGACGTCATCAGACACAGTTATTAAAATAACGGGTATTTGAAATCCTTCTTCACGAATTTTTTTGATCAATTCTAAGCCACTCATTTGAGGAAGATTGAGATCGGTTATGATAGCACTGAAATTGATCTTGTTCGCCTTGAAATCCTTGAGAGCTTTTACTGGGTCTTCGTAATGGTTTACTTTAATATCTTTTTGTTTAAAAAAAGCAGTAATTAATTCTGCTAAATCGAGATCATCTTCCACTAATAAAATTTCATGAATCAAAGAAACCCCCTAGGTGTCGTCTAATTTTTTCGAACTACTAATGTTTAATTGTTAGCATCCGGGGCATTTGTCTTCAAAGAAAATGGGCAAATTTACCCATTGTTAATATTTTTCTACTTAATTGGGTCTAGGTTCACCTAGACATTTATACCAGTTTATAAAGATATTTTTTTTCGGCACTGACATTGCTTTACTTGTAGAACAACAAGAAAGGCTAGGAATTTTTCTTGGCTTAATTTATAGACACAAACTAAATAAGGAGTTTTTTATGTTGAACGCAGCTATTACTTTTTTCGTTATCGCACTGGTCGCTTTTTTAATTGGGGCTACAGGTTTTGCGGGAATTTCTATGGAAATTGGCCGTACGCTTTTATTTGTCTTTCTAGTTTTAGCAGTCATTAGTTTTGTTATCAGCTTAGTTCGTGGAAAAGCTCCTAGAGTTTAGTAATTTTGCCGCACTGAAGTAAACTTTAATAAAAGGATCTATTATGAATTTTATAAATTCAAAAGTAAAAAATAAAATGATTGTTTTACTAACAACCGGGCTTGCATTAGCTTTGGGTGGGGGATGCTCTCATGCACATCATGCTAAAGAAGTTGCCGTTGCGCACGTAGAACATGCCGAAGCCGCACCTGCTGTAGCAGCCGTTTCGCCGGGGGCCGAATACGCTGTTGTGAAATTTCAAAAAGGAAGTCATGCCCTATCTGATTCTGGCCGTCAGGAAATTAACCGCATTGCCAACCGCAGCGTGAATGAGGGCCGCAAAATTAATGATATCAAGATTTTAGCTTGGGCTGATCGCGAATATCCAAACCAAGGAATTAAAGCTAATTCCAAAGATGTTCATTTAGCGGGAGATCGTGCCGATGTGATAAAAAGTTACATTAAGCACGACCTCAATACGAACGCTAAAGTCGACGAGCATAATATGGCAAAACGGCCAGGATTTTTAAGTGAGCTTGTGAAAACAGAAGACTTCAAAATTAAAAATAAAATTGAAAACTCTGGTTTAACTAAAAATGGAACTGCAAATCCATTCTTAGGAAAAAAAGAATCAAAGGCCTTAGTGTTAATTACTTACGAATAGATTTTTAGGAATTTATATTTTTTATAAAAAAGAAGAACTGTTCCCCACAGTTCTTCTTTTTTTTGAGACTTATATCCCCATGAGCAGCAGATTCATGTCTCGTGACAAAGAAAGATA
>JAYTHR010000585.1:0-2271 GCA_043732425.1 Bdellovibrionales bacterium | reverse complement strand
CCGATGAGCTGGTGGCCTTTAAAGATGGTCCGCCCCTGATCGTTGGCCTGGGTGAAAAAGAAAATTTTATCGTTAGTGATGTGCAGGCCGCCTTACAGTACACCAAAGATTTTGTTTATCTGGAAGACCGTGAAATTGTCCATATTCAAAATCGTGAAGTTCGGTATTTTTCAGCCGACGGGAAGCCGATCACAAAAAAAATCGCGCACCTGAACTGGAGCACCGAGCAAACTGAAAAAATGGGCTTTAAGCATTTCATGTTGAAGGAAATTTACGAACAGCCCCGCGCCGTTGCGGCGGCCATTCAGCCTCATTTGAATCCGGAAACTCACCAAATTGAAATTAAAAATTTAGGTTTTAAAAAATCATCCAAAGAAATATTTTCCACAATTGACCGCGTTTTATTTGTAGCCTGCGGAACCAGCTTTTACGCGGCCATGGTGGGTGAATATTTAATCGAAAAAACAAGTCGTATACCGGTTGATGTGGAAATTGCCAGTGAATTCAGATATCGAAAACCAATTATCAGCAAAAATACCCTTGTGATTACCATTTCACAAAGCGGAGAAACTGCCGACACTTTAGCGGCCGTTCGTTTAGCCAAAGACCATCAGGCTTTAACTTTAAGTATAACTAACGTTCCTCAATCTTCCATCGACCGCGAAGCCGATGGGCACCTCTACATGAATTCTGGCGTCGAAGTAGGTGTTGCTAGTACGAAAGCTTTTACCAGCACCTTGGCTTTACTTAATTTATTAGCGCTTGAAATTGCAAAAGCAAGATTAGAACTTTCGGTTGAAAAAGAAGCGGCGTGTGTGAAAAACTTATTAGCCGTCCCGAGCCAATTAGAAACGGTACTAGCTTTTGATAAATATTTTTCTGAAGCCGCAAATAAACTCAAAGAATTTAAAGGATTTTTATACCTCGGTCGCGGAGTAAGTTACCCGATTGCTTTAGAGGGCGCCTTAAAATTAAAAGAGTTAGCTTACCTTCACGCGGAAGGATATGCCGCAGGAGAAATGAAGCACGGACCATTAGCGCTGATTGATTCGCGCATGGCCATTGTTGTGGTCGCCCCAACGGATGATTTGATCGATAAAACTGTTAGTAATTTGCAAGAAGCTAAGGCGCGCGGTGGAAAAATCATTTCGATTGGTACCGGGGAAAATGAATCTTTGAAGTCGATGAGTGAATTTTACTTGTCGCTTCCCAGCGCGGATTGGATGGTTAACCCCATCATTGCTACGATTCCCTTACAATTAATGGCTTATCATCTAGCAGACAGTTTGGGTTTAGATGTAGATCAACCTAGAAATCTTGCGAAGTCAGTAACCGTCGAGTAAAAGAATTATTAAGAACTTCGGTGTAGCCAAAGACTTGATCAACAAACTCGACCGTTTCTTCGCCGCGAGCCGTTCCAAAAGCTAGTTCAGGAAGATAATGATCATCTTCTAATAATGGCAATATAGTTTTAAATTGTAACCAGCGCTGTGAATCTTTATTTAGCTTAGCAGCCAAATGCCGGGCATCGCGCAAATGGGCCCAACCCATGTTGTACGCAGCAAGAGCCTGAGCCCATCTTTCGTACGGAGTTAGATTCTTCGAAGTTTTATCGTACATATATTTTAAGTAGAAGGCTCCGCCCTCGATACTTTGCGCCGGATCTTTTCGGTCTTCGATTCCCAAATGCTCTGCGGTTTTTGTCGTGATCTGCATCAGCCCACGAACTCCCGTGTAGCTGCGCGCATCCTCATCCCATTTTGATTCCTGATAAGCCACCGCGGCCAATAACGTCCACGGTATATTATTTTTCTGAGCTGATTTTTCAAAAAGAGTTTTCCATTTCGGAAGTTTTTGTGAAATATCTTTTTGGAAGCGCCGCTGTTCAATAAAAGACATTTTAAATTCGAAGGCCTCGTACTGATCCCAGAATTTAGCAATTTGGTTTTTTCGAACAAGCCCCTGAAACCAGGAATAAATCAATTGATTCAGCTCTTTTAAATCATACCGGGTCACCCAGGCAACAGACTGAGATTTTTTTGAAGTCCAAACTATTTTTAAGCTCGGTTTTGCTAAATTATTTTTTTGCGCCAGGCGCACATCGGTTAAAAAGCAGGAATTGCTCGACTTATCTGTTAGGTTTCTTAGTTTTAAATTTGAAAAGTTGGTTTTGTTCCAATGCAATTTTCTAAAAGTGGCAAGAAAAGTTTCTGTTTGGGTCGCGCTGAAATAGCGGTCGGGAATGTAAAGTTCCTGTGACTCGTCGATGGT
>JAYTHR010000584.1:0-7771 GCA_043732425.1 Bdellovibrionales bacterium | reverse complement strand
TGCCTACCGCCTTAAAAGAACTGCTGATTGCCGAGGACCTGGCCCCCAGTAATCCCGCAGTTCAAAGTAATTTGGGGCTCGTCTATTTTCTTCGTGAGCGCTTTGAACTTTCGGAACGACATTATCTGAACGCAATTAAATTTAAATCTGACTATACCGAGGCGAAAAACAATCTGGCTCGAGTCTACATTGAGTATGATCAACTTCGAAAAGCTGAGCCTTTGCTGCAAGAGTGCTTGAAAGATTTAACTTTTACTGACTTTTCATCAGTGTATGCAAACTATGGGATTTTAGAATTTAAAAGAAAACGTTACCCAATGGCAAAGATTTACCTAAAAAAAGCACTCGAAACGGATCGCGAAAATTGCATGTCCCACGTTTATCTGGGGCGCGCGAATCTGGAGCTGAATGAGCTCAGTCTAGCTATCGATGAACTTGAAAAAGGGATCGCATTTTGTTCGCCAATTGGAATTGATGAGGCTCATTACTATGCGGCCTTAGCATTTTATAGAAATAATCAAAAAGATCGCGCCATGGTCCGATTTGAAGAGCTTATTAAGCTGTTTCCCAATGGAAAGAATAATGAAAAGTCTAAAAAAATGTTGTCCCTGATTAAAAAAGGTAACTTATGAAAATAACCGGAGAAATTTTAAAAGCAGAGCGCCTGAAGCAGGGAATTTCTGTCGCTGACGTTGCTAGTTCTTTAAAGTTAAGTTCTCGAATAATTAATTCAATTGAATCTGGAGCCATCAATGAGCTTCCGGCCAAAACATTCATTCGCGGTTTCGTAAAAAGCTATGCCCAGTATTTAAAATTAGATGGCGATCTACTTTTACGCCAGTTTCTTGAGGAAATGGGCTCAACACAGCCACTTCCTAAAACGCCGCCGCCACAAACCAATTCTTTAGACAGCAGACCCACCAAGAAGCGGCCCGAAGTCAATACCTCGTCGCCAAAAAACTTGAGTTTAAATCAGGATAATACAAAAAAAACTTTGATCTACATTGGTATTGCGTCGTTACTCTTAATATTTATCGTGGTGACTAATAATATTGTCGAAAAGTACCAAAAAGAGTCTGTCGTCGATAAAAAGCAAGTCCTTCCCGCTGAACCCTTAAAATCCGCAGATAATGTTTTAGCTCCTATTGATTTACCTGCCAGCAACTTACCAGTGACAACCGCCGTGCCGCCCACAGAAAACACACCCCCGGTGAGTATGCCTCAAAACTCAGAAGTAAAAGCTGCAGAAAAATCATCAGTGTCAGATTTAAATGTAGTCACAACGGCTCCTGCGGATTTCGAGCCCTCGCTCGGAAAGCCCGTTGAATTAATTGTAATCGCCAAAAAAGAGACTGAGTTTTTCTATGCAAAAGGAAATACAAAAAGTTTTGTCCGCGTGAAACTTGCGCCGAAAGAAGTTCAAGTTATTCGATCTACCGCTGGCCTTCATTTAAAGACCGAGGACGGAAGCGCCCTAAGCCTGATACTGAACGGCGTCGAAAAAGGCCAAGCCTCTAGCGCAAGTAAACCGATAAGGTTAACTTTCTAAGCGAAGTGCAAAAAAGATTTTATTACGCATTACTAGGCATTTTTCTGATTAAGTGCTTTCTTGGTTTTACAATTCCGCTTTTTGCTGATGAGTCTTATTATTATATTTGGTCTCTATTCCCTAAACTCAGTTATTATGATCATCCGGGTATGGTTAGTTGGCTTATTTATTTAGGGCGCGAATTTCTTCATTTTGCAAATCCTCTAAGCGCACGGTTCTTTTTTATTTTTTTAAGTACGGGCACATTATTTATTTGGCTTAAGATTCTGAAACTAAAACTTGTCTCAGAAAAAAGCTGGTTCATTTTTATCTTAATTTTTTGTTTGAATCCATTGCTGGGTATAGGCTCTCTATTAGCGACCCCCGATGTTCCCTTAGTATTTTTTTGGAGCTTGGCTTACCTGTTCTTTTTACTCAGCTTAGAAAATCATAAATTACGAAATTATTTTTTTCTTGGCGCCTCTTTGGGGCTTGGGTTTTGCTCGAAGTACCACATTGTGCTTTTTGTGCTTGCCGGAATAAGTAGTTTTTTCTTTAATAGCACTTTCAGGAAAATTCGTCCCCTCGGAATTTTTACGACCATTTTGGCGGGGCTTTTGTTTTCAATGCCCGTTTTAATTTGGAACTTTCAAAACCAGTGGGTTTCTTTCTTGTTTCAGCTTCAGCACGGTTTTGGGCGGTCGTATTACAATTTTGAATGGACCTGGAGTTACATTGTAGGTCAAATATTAATTTTAAGTCCTTTTGTTTTTTTCTGCCTGATTAAGCCAAAGAAAAAGTCACTAGACTTAACTTTCGCGGCCTCACAACTTTTATTTTTTATTACCAGCACTTTCAAATCAGTGGTCGAAGCTAACTGGCCCATTACCTCGCAACCACATGCGCTTGCTCACTTTGTTGAAACATCTGAGAGTAAAAAATTTCGTTGGATCCTTTACTATTGGGCTGTTATTTACATTCTTATACTGGGTATTTTAATAAGTCCGTTTTCAGGTCGAATTAAAAATCAACTGAATACATCAGATATTTCTGTTTTGGTGCCCATCGCATTAAAATATGCGCCGCTGTATGGTCCAAACTACCAAATATCATCCTTGCTTTCGTGGGAAAGCAAAATTCTTGTGCCAAAAATGTCCAACTTTTCGAGAAAAGATTTTTTTAATGACCTTCCGGAATCAGTTCCCCCCAAAGGCAAAACTTTTTTCGTTTTGAAAGATCAAGACGTTAGTTGGCCCGAGGTGTTAAGTGCGGCGCACTTTGAAAAATTAGAAGTTTTTGATAATCTTCATCTTGAGCTGTATAAGGTCAATTATGAATAGATTTTTTTCTTCACTCGCTTTTTTATTAATTTGTTTTTTTATCTACGGTTTTTACGTTTCTCAGTTTGAGCTTAACTTTGTTCCCAGAAAAGTAAAAACGACTGACTTTTATTACGACTATCGTCTCAGTATGAATATCCACACAAATCAATCGATCGGATCAGAGCCATTAAGTATCGTCTTAGCTGAGGCAAAAAAAGCCAAAAATAATTTTATTTTAGTAACTGATTTAAACCCTTTACTCAAACTGCCCAACGACAGTTACCTGCAAAACACCGGGGTACTTCAGGGTGCTAAATATGGCTACAAGGACGCCCGTCTGATTTATTATTCAACGAAAGATAAAGATTTGGGTTTTCATCAAGGGGAACCACAGCTTCAGCTTTCCGATTTTTTATCAGCGGAGGCAAATCATAATCAAAATAAATTTATTTCTTTAGCGCATCCTTTTTCAAATGGTTCGAAATGGTCTGGGGACCCTCCACCGGGGCTTGATGGCGTCGAGATCGTAAACTTAAAAAGTTTATCCCATCTTTCGTGGGAGACTTCTAAACTATCGACGATCTGGAGTGTTTTAATTTATCCCTTCAATCCCCAATTAGCGCTGCTGCGACTTTTTCAAGAGCCCACTCAGGAACTTAATTTTTTTGATGACGTCTCTCAAAAGCGCCATTTTGTGGCCACCGCGGGTGCTGAAGCTTCCGCTCGTGCGATTCCCCTGGCCGACTGGCTAATTAAATTTCCAAGCTATGAACGCTCGCTGAGTATTGTTTCGAATCACTTGTTAATAACTTCTGAGCTCAGTGGGAATATGCAAGAAGACCGAGAAAGTATTTTAACAGCCTTAAAAAAGGGGCAGTTTTACATTTGTTTTGATGCCTTAGGTGATCCAAAAGGTTTTCAAACTTATATTTTCGACGAAAAAAATCAGCGGCGTGCCAGCCTGGGCTCGGTTGTGAAAAATGATAAAAATTTGAAAATATATTTTAAATTGCCGGCAGAGCCGACGGCGTATTACGAAGTTGTTCTTTACAAGAACGGCCAGCCCCGTGATATTTTAAATACTTTCGAAGGACTTTTTTCAATCAAAGAGCCGGGAACTTATCGCTTACAAGTTCGCATCAGCCCGCGCCTTCCGCTACCAGATGCAGTTCGCTGGCTAACTTGGATTTATACCAATAATTTTTATATCAATTAATCCGCGTCGTCCGGAATCTCGATCGTGACCGAATCGAACAGTTGAATTTGGCAGGCTAATCTTTCATTGCTAACAAATCCGCGCTCGATCGCCAGCTCAGTTTCTAATTCATTTCTTTCTGAAAAAAAGTGCGCATCACTATGAGTTATAATTCGGCAAGTCGTGCACGAACCATTTCCTCCGCAGGATTGGTTAATGCTTATTTTATTCGCATTCAAAATATCCAAAAGATTCTCATTCGCTTTGAATGGAATCGATTTTAAATATCCTAAAATAGTAAGTGTTTTTGTTGAAACTAACACATTTTGTTTGTATCAAATTTAATATGAGATTCATAGCTTTTGACTTAGAAACTACAGGTACAGTCCCCGGAGTCGATCAAATCGTAGAAATCGGCGCCGTTCGCTTCAACAATGGAGTGGTCGAAAGCGTGTTTTCCACCTTGGTCGATCCCTTGAAACCAATTCCGCCTGGCGCCACGGCGGTTAACGGAATAACAGATGATATGGTTCGCGGTAAGCCAAGAATTGAATCATTATTAAAGTCATTTTCAGAATTTTGTGAAGACTCGTTAGTGGTCGCTCACAATGCGCCCTTTGATGCTGGGTTTTTGACAATGGATATCAAAAGGCACGAGTCTCCGGCGCCCCGGGGTTTGATAATTGATACCCTGACAATTAGCCGAAAAGTTTTTCCCGGACTTCCTAATTACAAACTGGGAACACTGGTACAACATTTAAAAATTCCATCAACTGGCTTTCACCGAGCCGAAGAAGATGCGACTTACTGTGGACAAGTCTTCATCGAAATGGTTAAGCGCATTTCGGTCGCGGGAAAACTTCCGCAAGTCGAAAACCTGGTCGCCTTAACCGGCAAGCCCGAACTTCGCTTTCCTCAGATCGAGCGTCAGCCGAAGCAAATGGGTTTTTCATTTTAGTTTGACGACCAAAAATAATTTTTAAGCTCAATCACTAAATATTTTCAGCCTGGTGAACAATAGGATACCTTCTGCCGCGTCCAAAAGAATGCTCAGAAACTTTCAAAATCGGTGGCGCTTGCCATCGCTTAAATTCTGATTTCATTAATACTTTAACGAGCCACTTATCCGTCACGGTCTTTATCTTCAACTTTTTTTCAATAATATTTGCGACTGATTTATCCAAATCATTATACGGCGGCAGCGAATCTTGATCTTTCTGATTCGGTCTAAGCTCTGCAGTAGGTGGGCGGCTAATAATTCGTGCTGGAATAATTTCCGCATCTTGATTGTAAAGATTTGCTAAGTCATAAACCTGCTTTTTTGTCAGATCGCCCAACGGAGCCAGCCCACCACACATATCGCCGTAAAGGGTCGCGTAACCCGTGGCGTATTCAGATTTATTACCTGTGGTAAGCAAAAAGCTTCCCGTCAAATTCGAATACGCCATCAGTATCAGGCCACGAATTCGCGACTGCATATTTTCATGCATCAGTTGAAATTTTTCTACTGAAAATTCGAAATCTAAAATGTTTTTTAAAAACTCGAAAGTGCTTTGAATTGAAATTGTTTTCAAAGACAAATTTAAATTCTTGGCTAATTTCTCTGCCAGCTGAAAACTTTCTTGATGATTAAACTCGGTCGGCAGCGCAAAAAGCTGAACATTTTGAGGCCCTAAGGCGTCGACGGCTAAACACGCCAAAACAGCCGAATCGATTCCACCTGACAAACCAAAGTGAACTTTTTTAATTCCCGATTTCCCTAAAAAATCCTGCATTCCAAGTATTAAGGCTTTTCGTATTAATTGCGTTTCGCTTTCCTGAGTTTTCTTCTGCGTGCCGTTCCAGTCCACAAGCGTCTCTAATTCAAAAATATTTAAATCTTCTGCAAAAGCCTGACAGGAAAGCATTTTCTTCCCTGCTGACGTCATCACGAAACTTTGTCCATCGTAAATGACTTCGTCTTGAGCCCCGACCATGTTCACGTAAACCAGCGGCGCCTTGAAATATTTTGCCGTTTTTTCAACGACGTATTCGCGTTGTTTTAATTTATCGGGAAAAAAGGGTGAAGCGCTCATGTTAATTACTAAATCAATCTTTTGCTTTTTTACTTTCTGAATAGGGTTTTCATTATAGTCTGATTTTTTCTTCGCATCTTCCCAGGCCCAGATATCTTCGCAGATTGTGAGGAAAAACTTTTTATTTTTTATCTTAAAAAAATTATTCTTAAGACTTCCTTTTTCAATGAATCGAGCTTCGTCAAAGACGTCTCCGGTAGGAAGTAGCTCTTTATGAAATTTTTTAATGACTTTATTCTTCTGACACAAAAAAGCAGAATTATAGTAAGGACGACCTTTTTTATTATTATTTTTTTCAAATCCACCAATAAGTACAACGATGTCTTTAGGAATCTCTTTAATTAAATTTTTCAGCGTTTTTTCTTGATCTTCAACAACGGCGGCTCGCTCGAGCAAGTCATACGGGTGGTAGCCAAACAAACTGGCTTCAGGAAAAATAACTAAGTCTGCTTTTTTTTCTTTGGCGCGGTGAATGTATTCTAAAATCTTTGTTTTATTTTTTTCAAAACCAGCCAGCGTCGAATTAATTTGTGCTAGGGCAATTCTCATTTGATTCCTCATTTGAAGAAATCAGAATACGCCCAGTGAAGCCATCTTGGTAGCCATGTTTATGACAAATTAAAGTTTCTGGGAACTTCCAGCAAAAGTATCCCGCCCCGTTATCAAAGTCAGCAAGCCAAAGACCTTTAGGTTTGGCACCCAATCGCTCGAGTTTGTTTTGCCATTTTGCAATGAGACCATTTATTTGATCTTGAATTTCTAAAGCGCGAGCCGATTTTTTATTCGGTAGCGCTTCGACACACGCCATAAGATATTTCACTTCACGAGCCGAGTCTTCCGTTAATCGGTAAACCAAGGGAAGAAGCTCTTGTGCTTGTGACAAAGAAAAAAACCGAACTTGGTCGTGTTTAACGATTTCGATCAAAATAAACCCCTTGGATAAGGCTTTATTTTCGATTTTGAAGAAACATTCAATCTTCAATTCGGCGATTGTATATTATTTAGATCGCGCAAAGCGTTGCTGAAAGTTTTTATTTTTCCTGAGAGTTCATGAAGCTCATGAGCTGCGATCCAAAAAATAAGAATATGACAATTCCCATAGCTGCAATTATAAGCCATTTCATGAAATAGCCGAAGTTCATCTGATTATCATCTTGCTGTTCAACCACCGCTGCTTTTATTTCGGGCGGAGTGAACGTATTTTTTCTTGGACCGATTCGATACTCGTCATCAGTTGTGCTTAAAATCTGAGACGTCGGTGCACGCAGTGTTTTATTCTGAGCCTGAACTTCTTCAAGCTGCTTGCCCGTAATGGCTCGGTACTGCGACCGCTCATAAATCGTCCGGTTTCCCGTGATCGCGCCTCCAAGCCGATTGCGACGGGCTTCATCAGACTCGTCGTCATTACTTATCACTCGAACCTTATCGGGCCCTGCCGACGAAGCTCCGTTATCTGCGGTGTTGATTGAGTTACCACCCGACGAACGCTGAATACTACCATTAGTATAAGGAGACTTTGTCCCCGATCCCGAAGGCAAGCCCGAGCTGCCGCTGTCGGATTTGTTTTTCGCAGTGTCTTTGGTGGATCCATCTTTTGGATCTGTAGATCGTGAGGTTCCTTTCGAGCTGGTATCACCTCGGCCGCTAGCAG
>JAYTHR010000583.1:0-2273 GCA_043732425.1 Bdellovibrionales bacterium | reverse complement strand
GGATGTTGGCTCTGTCGGGCCTTTGTTATTTTCTTTCTGTGATGAGTAAAGAAGAAGGCATTACTTTGATTGCCATTTTAGTTATTATCGAACTTTTTTTTCTTCGTCCTGCTTCGTCTTTAGAAAGCAAGGCCGCAAACAAATATCCACTCATGGCTTTGGCTTTTTTGACAGGTATTGCATTGGTTGCCACGGCCCTGATTGTTGCGCATTTTGAGCCTACTTCTGACATAGCGCGCGGTTCTGTCTCGCGCGGCTTGTACTTTGCGACGCAGTTAAGAGCCTACTTATTTTATATCAGCACGTATTTCTGGCCCTTTCAGTTTAATTTTGATAACTTAAGTTTTCAGTTTGCCACAACTCTTTGGACAGCGACCAATGCAGTGTTCTTTTTTATCAATGCGGTCCTGGTTGGACTAGGTTTAATTTTATGCGGTAGAAAAAGTCCCTACGGTTTGGCGATCGTTGGTTTTTATATAGCCATTCTTCCGGCGTCGTCAATTATTCCTTTAGCCGAAGCTGTGAATGACCACCGCCATTTTATTCCTTTTATTTTTTTCGGTTTTGGTATGGTTCATTTTTTTTCGCAGAACCTTCCGCGAATTGTAAAAAATAAAACTGTAGAAAAAATTACCATTGGAACTTTATTATTGAGCTTAGCCGCAGCTACCTATACTAGAAATCTAGATTTTATTTCTAATAAAACAATCTGGGCCGATACAGTTTTGAAAAATCCAGATTCACCGCGGGCCAATAATAACTTGGCGTTAGAGTATATGGCCGTGGCCGATTATGCAGTTGCCAAAGAATTACTGAGCCATTGCATTACCGTTGGCGTCAGCTATTACCCTTGTTTTATTAACTACGCCGTTACTAGTGCAGCGACTGGTGATGATGTTACGGCTGAAAATTATTTTACAAAAGCGATATTAATGGATTCCAATAAGTTAAGCTCGCGCCTATTTTATGCTGATTTTTTAATGCGGAAGCGTCGTGATGCAGAAGCTAAAAAATATTTGGATGAAGCTAATGAATTTGCGCAAGGCCTTAATAAGCCGGTATTAGACCGATTGGAAACTCTTCGTAGTCGTGGAATGGCTGGACAATGAAAAATCTGATCATCATTGCGAATTACAACCAGCACGCAGAGATTGAGAATTATCTTTCGCAAATTCTAAAATATTTTAGCAAAGACAACGTTGTGGTTGTTGACGATGGGTCGACGGATGGATCAAATCAAATGGCTCTGAAGATGGGATTTCACGTGATTCAACACCCACAGAATAGGGGAATTGGCGCCGCGATCCGCAGTGGTTTAAAATTTGCCATCGATAAAAAGTTCGACGGTGTTTTGATCTCGTCATCGAACGGGAAAATGGTGCCGGCTCAGTTTCCAAAAATGCTAGAACTTTTAGACCAGGGTCAGCATCCTTATATTCAGGGCAGCCGCTTTATGGCGGAAGGTGAGTCTGTTAATCTTCCCCTTTTTCGGAAAATTTCAATTCCAGTATTGAGTTTTTTTTGGTCGGTCTTACTGGGTGCAAAAATGACAGATATTACGTGCGGGTTACGAGCCTATAAAGTGAGTTTGCTGGCTGATTCACGCATCAAGCTGGATCAGGAGTGGTTAAATCGTTACGAAATGGAGTACTACCTTCATATTCGATTTTTGCGAGATCTTAAAGTACGCATGATTGAATTTCCGGTGGCGATTCGTTACGCCCATTTGGCACCGACACGCTTAAGTAAGATTAAACCCATCACGGGCTGGTGGTCGATGGCTAGACCTTTCGTGTTTTTATTTTTGCGGATCAAAGACTAAGCCGCCTCGACATTCATCGCGGGAATTCGTCGAAAAAAAAGGACTTTTTGAAACTGTTTTGCTGATGGAAATGATTTGCCGTACACTTTGGGCGTGGCCTCAACCTTTGAATTTTTAAAACACCCTTTAAAACTTATTTCCAGCTTGTTGGAGGCGCCTCCGAATTTATCGCTAGAGCCCATTCAAGCGACAAACACAACACCCGTGGTTTTAAATCAATTGACCGCACCGCAAGGACTTTGTGGCTGGATTCCCAGCGAAACGGGGACGCCGGATTGGGTTTGTCAGGCTTTCGGGAATGTGATGCCCGGAATTGTTTTTATAGTTTCTATGACCGTGGTCACATTAACCGCTATATTTATCTGTTGGTATGTGCTGCGGTCTCGATCTGTTGTCATTGAATTAAAAAAACTTTCTTCGAGCATTGATGAAAATAATATTTCGCTGGAGC
>JAYTHR010000582.1:0-2280 GCA_043732425.1 Bdellovibrionales bacterium | reverse complement strand
TGCCTTCTGTTTGTACAAACAAAAATGCCCATGATGAATCGCCTTGGTAGAAGTTGATTACTACATCACACAACCTGGAGAAACATCATGAGCTTTGGTTACGGTATCAATCGACTTTTGGATCTGCAAGCAACAAATTTCCAGGTTTTCGACATGGACGTTAAGGACGATAAAATCACTTACACGATCAAGCACAAGGAGCCGGCGCAATACATTTGTAAGCACTGTGGACATGGCCATAGCGGCTATCACGACAAGGAGTGGATCCATATTTATGATTTACCGCTTGGCAATCGTAAGGTTGTTTGGAAAGTCGAACGAATGCGAGTTCTTTGTCATTGTCAGATGGGTTACCGGGTTGAACAGATGTCGTTCAAAAGTCAGAAGCATTTTTTGACTCAGAGGTATGTGGATTACATTGAATACACTTTGTGTACGAAGATGTTCACCGTTGCTGACGTGTCGAGGCTTTTTAATTTGGATTACGGAATCATTTATAAAATTGACCATGATGTTTTAATAAGACTTTGGCAGCTGGCGGAAGTACCAGACCCCATTAACATTGCTGTAGATGAGAAGTCTTATAAAAAAGGGCACAAGTACGTGACAATTGTTTCTGATATTGATCGCCGGATGGTGATCTGGGTATCTGAGGGACACCGCAAGGAATCACTGGATGAGTTTTTTAAAATTATAGGTCCCGAACGATGCAAAAAAATCGAGACAGTCGCAAAGGATATGCACAAACCCTACATTGCCAGTTGCCAAGAATTTATCCCCCAGGCATTGGAGGTTGCAGACTCCTTCCATATAGTTAAAAAATTAAATGAGGTTCTGGATAGCTGCCGGAAGGAACTTATTGAGTCTTCTGAGTCAACAAAATCAGAAAAGAAAAAGTTAAAAGAAATGAACTGGGTTATTCGTTATAAGCAGGAAAATATGAGCGAAAAAACTCAGTCAAAACTTGGTCAGCTAGAAGCGCTAAATGAGCCACTTTATAAAGCCTACCTGCATAAAGAATCCTTCTTCGAGTTCTTCACTTTTACTCCGAATGAAATAAAAGAGGCTGGTGAATTTTTAGATGAATGGGTCAGAGATGCGATGACCATTCCAATGGCAGCATTTAAATACTTTGTAGATCACGTCTGTCGACATCGGGAGCGAATCATAAATATTATCAGGACGGGAAGAAGTTCGTCGTTCAGCGAAGCGATAAACCGCAAAATCAACGTCATCATCGGCATGGCCTACGGCTACCATTGTCTGGAATATTTAAAACTCAAAATCTTGCAAAGATGTGGCGCTATCGGTAGATATTGGAAGCCAGAATTTGAATCGATTATACCAAAAATAAAAGTCGAGGTTTTATGAAAACCCCTTCTGCGTCATAGAGAGCCAAGAAAAATGTGCTAACTAAAGACCCGATCCAACTCTTGCCATATATTTTGGAACGAAATCGTTCGGGTGTTTTTAAAATTAAGATTTTCGGCCTGGGGTGTTAGGATCCATCTTTCAACGATATTGATTTTTAATGAGTCTGCTAATTTTATTTGTTCATTGGACCAGTCTTGAGCTTTTGTTTTAATTTCTGCAGCGATAAACTTTTGATTTGGCAGCTGTATTAATAAATCAATTTCAATTTTTTCTTTAGATCGAATAAAAAATATCTCAGGCCGAAGTCCACGATTTGTAAAAAATTTGGAAACTTCACTAAAAGCCATATTTTCAATCAAATGACCAAAGCTTGGGCTTGCCATCAAGGGCAAAATTTCATTCCAACCCTGCAGTCGGCTTGCTAGAGCGACATCTTCAAAATAAATTTTTGGTGTCTTAATTAATCTTTGATTTATATTTGAAGAATAGGCTGGAACAATTCGCAACAATCCATTCTGGGCCAACAATGAAATCCAAGATTGAACTGTTGTGGTATCCACGCCGACATTTGTCGCGATATCAGAAAACCCAACAAGTTGACCCACTCGCCCAGCAATCAAGCCTAGTGAGCGGCCAAAGGCTTCGCGTTTTTCAATGCCTGCGGCCGCGACAATATCTTTTTCTATAAAAGTTGATACCAGATCGTTCAAATATCGAACGTGATTTAGATTAGAATCAATTTGCAGTTCTGGCCATCCTCCGCGGAGCAAGCCATTCTGCAACGACCAATTCTTTATTTCATGAATAGCTAATGTATTTAAATCAAAATAGCTGGCTCGCCCAGCAAGGGACTCTTGCACATTTCTTTGTAACAATGTTTGATTTGACCCTGTAATCCAAATATCT
>JAYTHR010000581.1:0-2284 GCA_043732425.1 Bdellovibrionales bacterium | reverse complement strand
TTTTTTCAGTCGAACGAAATTTAAGATAAAAATAAAGGCTCAGGACATAAAAAAGTCCGCAGAGTAAAGTCGAGCTCGCGGCAATGTAATTAGCAACCTGAGTTCCAACGGGATGAAATAGAAAAAACGCAAAAGCTAAACAGCCATGGCCCCACCAAAGATTTTGACTCTGACTTGATTGTAACAACCGAAACCATTGGTTCCACAACAAAAAGCAGCACCAGGCAAACAGTGCAAATAATAATTTCTTCGCCACTTGAAAGGCGATGACATTGCCGTTGCCAAAAAACCAGCACAGCTGATTAAAATTGGCAGTTAGCGGCCGGTAGCCATAATTTTCAGGTGATGAGGAATAAGCTTTAGCTGATGTCCAGGGCAAGAAGAAATAATTTAACGAATGAACAAACTGATTCGATTGGATTGTATGCGAATCATCCATAATAAACGGAGTTTTGTACGTTGGACTGTAGACCAGCGCAAAAAGCAGCAGTAGGCCGGCTATTAAATATTTCTGGGAAGTAAGCATTCTTGAAAGTTTTGAAAGTCTTGAAAAAAAATTCATGGCTTTCTACGCAACAGAAGTTAAATCCGACTTTACCACAATCCCTTTTTCGTCGACACGTCCTATAATTTTTGCAGGACTACCAACAACAACGGCATAAGCTGGAACATCCTTGGTGACGACCGTTCCGGCTCCAACCATGGCCCATTCACCAATTGTAATTCCCGGCAAAACCGTCGCATTCGCGCCGATCGAGGCTCCGCGCTTAATAACTGTTTTCAGCAAAATCCAATCCGATGCCGATTTTGGGGACCCATCAGGATTTATCGCTCTGGGTATTTTATCATTCGTAAAAGTTACGCTCGGGCCAATGTAAACTCCGTCCTCGACCGTCAGACCCAAATAAAGAGTCGCGAAATTCTGAATTTTAACATTGTCCCCGATGACCACGCCACTATCAATAAAAACAGATTTTCCTAAAACACAATTTTTTCCGAGCTTCGCCCCCGTACGCACTTGAGCATAATGCCAAATTTTGCAATCATTTCCAATCACGGCCCCGGGCTCTATACATGCAGACGGATGATGAAAATAATTTTTCTTTTTCGAAAGTCTTTTAAAGATGGCTGTTATTACTTTTTCCATGACAGATAATTCGGACGAAAACTGAATTTACTAAATCTTAAAATGACACAAAACTTTTTTTTAGACTCGACCATCGTCAAGTAAGTCTGCGCCACGGGGTTTAGAACGCAAGCCCCGGAAGTTTTTAAACCAAACTTCCGGCTGGTCAGCTTGAGTCATGCATGGCACTTTTCCGATTTTAATTAATTGCAATTAAAAGCCATTTCTCTAATCTGAAGTAAAATGCTAGTCCTAAACGACATTCGATTTCGCTATCTTTTTATTATAGCCATTATTTTCGCTTTTTATGCGCGAACGCTGTCCTTCGAATTTATTTGGGATGATTTCAATTACATAGTAAACAGTCAGATTTTGGGCGCAGGAACTAATTTTTTTGACCTGTGGACTAAAAAAAATTAACCGCAGTGGCTAGCTTTCATGCGGGATACTTAGCTACAGAAGCTGAAGATAGTCCCCACCTTCTATTACCAAAAATTAAAGCTGAACTTTACATCGCCCATGCCGATCAGGATAAATCAATGCCTTCCGAGCAGATTCAGCGTCTTGACCAGGCCTTAGCGGCGTTTCACGGCGTCTATGAAGTCGAAAAATATTCTGGCGCCTTACACGGTTTCACCATGGCCGATCTACCGGCGTTCCATGCAGAAGCCCTCGAGCGCCACTGGAAAAAATTGTTGGCTCTGCTTGACCGCGTCTTTCCTTAACAGATTAAGCTTTTGAAAACGGCACAGCGGTCATTTCAGAAGAACAAACTTGAAATAAATAGCGACAGCAAGATAAACTGCCTGAGGAGTTTTTTATTTCATTACAAATTTGGGAACATTTTTTTAAACCGGAAGTCCGTCACCAAGCTGAAGTCTTTTTAGCTAAGGGAAAAGTCACGGCGTCGCAACTTTCCGACACCGAAGTCCAAGCCTACGTGCGAGGAACTACAAATTGTAAGGTCGTTTTGAAATCGCCCTCGGTTGCTAGCCCAGTTCTGAATGTTTCTTGCCCGTGTCCCGCTTCGATGAAGGGACAGTTCTGTAAGCACATCTGGTCGGCTTTATTAAAAACACAGCTAAGTCATCCTACGTTTCTGGAAGAAAAAACAAAAATTGAAAAAGAAAAAATCAGCGCAGAGACTACTTTTAAGGC
>JAYTHR010000580.1:0-2285 GCA_043732425.1 Bdellovibrionales bacterium | reverse complement strand
TTATGTCGGGACGTATGATTATCTTTCTTCTCTTTATCGATCACGAAATTAATCTGGCCTAACTCGATATCGACAGCGCTGACGATTACTTTTAAAGTGTCGCCCATCTTATACATTTTTCCAGAACGTTTTGCAGATAGGGTTAAATTTTCCTCGTCGAATTCCCATTTATCTAAACCCAAATCATCTAAGCGCACTAAGCCATCGATGTTGAACTGACGTAATAAAACAAAAACTCCAAATTTGGTTACCGAGCTCACTAGGCCTTCAAATTCTTCACCTTCCATTTTTTTCATGAAGCGGGCTTTTTTAATGGCTTGAATCTGCCGTTCGGCTTTCGCTGATTTTTGTTCACACGCCGACAACCACGTTCCGGCGGTCGCTAGATCTTCTTCGCCGATAAGGCGGTACTGACTTCCGGGAATCGCTAAGTTTTTTAATAATCGGTGGACGATCAAATCGGGATAGCGACGGATCGGAGACGTAAAATGAGTATAGAAATCAAATCCCAATCCGAAGTGGCCTAAATTTTCTTTGGTGTACTTGGCTTGGCTCATCGACCGCAACGTTAGAATATGTACAATTTGAGCCTCCGGTTTGCCTTCAAATTCTTGAAGCATGCGAGTCAGTCGTTTTTGTAGTTTTCCGGTGCCAACAGTTGTAGAGGCTCCGAAATTTTTCATATAGCGCGTTAACATTCCGATTTTCTCGGCGTTTGGTTCTTCATGCACACGGTAAAAAGCAGGAACTTCTTTCGAGGCTAAAAATTTTGCGACAGCCACGTTAGCTGCTAACATCATTTCTTCAATCAGGCGATGAGCAAACAAACGCTCTGATTTAATGATGTCGATAGGCTCACCGGTACCATCAATCACAAGTTCTGTTTCAGCAACTTCAAGATCTAGTGATCCTTCCTTAAAACGTTTTGCCATTAATACTTTAGCAAGATCGGCACTGCGAAATATATTTTCTTGAACTTCTTTTTGCTTCGTCGATAAAGTTGCTGCCGATGGATTTCCATCGATCAGTTCTTGGGCTTCTCCGTAGGTAACACGCGCTTTACTTTCGATAACGCCTTCATAAAAATCGGACGACATCATTTCGCCCGTGAAATCAAAAGTCATCTCGGCAACCAAAGCTAATCGCGGCACGTGGGGGTTTAAAGAACAAAGACCATTACTTAAAGCTTCTGGAAGCATCGGAATTACGAAGTTAGGAAAGTAGACCGAAGTCCCGCGCTCGTAGGCGTCTTTGTCCATCGCCGTTCCCGGTTTGACGTAGTGACTGACGTCCGCGATCGCAACGTAAAGATGAAAACCTTTATCTGTCATCTCGACATAAATAGCGTCGTCAAAGTCCTTGGCCGTAGCGCCGTCAATTGTAATGATTGGTAAATGGCGCAAATCTTTTCTCTTCGCAAAATCTTTTTCGGTTGGATTTTGCGAAAATTGCTTGGCTTCAATTAAGGTAGCCTCAGTAAATTTTTCTGTAATGTTTTGGGTAATAACAACGCGCTTGATATCATTTAATGGATTTAGCGCATCCCCAATGACTTCGACAACTTCGCCTTCAAATTTTCCCTGGTCGGGATATTTCGTGATTTTTGCGGCAACTAGTTCGCCATCTTTTGCGTTCATTGATTTCTCAATTAATATGCGAAGATCCTGTCCCCAGCCCTTGCCTTCGTCTTTGATAATTCCCACGCGTTCGTTCAGACGAGTAAATTTTCCGGCAATGTTTTTTTGTGAACGTTCTTCGATGCGAACGATATCGCCGCGAAATCTTCCGTCACGTTCTTTTTCAACGGTGATCGATACTTTATCGTTAGTCATGGCCGTGTTCATTCCATTTGATGGGATGTACACATCGGGATGTTCCGTATCTTCAGGAATGAAAAATCCAAATCCGTCGGGGTGTCTTTTGATTATTCCAAGTAGTATTTTTTTGTTTAAACTCATGTGTTCATATTCAGATTATGAATGATAAATGTCATGTCAAAATCGGCTTTTCCAAGAATTCTAAGTACGAAAACAGCCCTCGTAGTCGAATCGGTAGCTTTTAAACAATTTATTAGGTTTTAACAGGACCAAAGTCTTATTGAGATTTCAACATTGTTAGCGGGCGCGTTAAATTAGAACAGAGTCGTTAAAAGAAAAAAGTAAATATGGAAACAATAGGAGTTAGAACTTAGTGCAAAACAATTTTTTTAAAAATTATGAAATTTGGAAACCCTTAACTGATGCGGATCTTAAAGATTTTTACAAAAAAATAAATTTCAAATTCTT
>JAYTHR010000579.1:0-7811 GCA_043732425.1 Bdellovibrionales bacterium | reverse complement strand
CTGTAGAAATAAATCCGGAAGAAAATAAGTCTTGTGAAGGCTTGTATCTTTCTAACGGAATATTTTGCACGCAGTGCGAGGCCGAAAGTTTTCGTAAGATTACCTTTATGTTGGATCGTCCCGATGTGATGACCATTTACACGGTCGAAATTGAAGCCGATCAAAAAAAGTACCCGCAACTTCTTTCGAACGGTGACCGCACGACTTCCACAACTTTAGCTGGCGGACGCCACGCGGTGCTGTGGAAAGATCCTTTTAAAAAACCCAGTTACTTATTTGCATTGGTGGCGGGTGACATGGGTGTGATCTCGGATACCTTCACCACACGTTCGGGAAGAAAAGTAGTTTTAGAAGTATTTGCTTCTCACGGTAAACAAGAGCGTTGTTTTCACGCCATGCAGTCTTTGAAAAAATCAATGACATGGGATGAAGTTCGCTTCGGTCTTGAGTACGATTTAAACCAGTTTATGATCGTAGCCATTGATGATTTCAACATGGGAGCCATGGAAAATAAGGGGCTGAATGTTTTTAATTCTAGATTAGTTTTAGCGGATAGCCAATCGGCAACCGATGATGATTTTGAAGCTATAGAATCGGTTGTGGGACACGAGTACTTTCACAACTGGACCGGAAATCGCATCACCTGCCGCAATTGGTTTGAGCTTTCATTGAAGGAAGGACTGACCGTCTTTCGTGATCAGGAATTTTCTGCGGACATGAATTCTAGACCCGTTCAACGAATCAAAGATGTCAATTCACTCCGTTCACGGCAGTTTCCTGAAGACGCTGGTCCGAATGCTCATCCGGTTCGACCTAGCTCTTGCTTAGCTGTTGATAATTTTTATACGGCAACCATTTACGAAAAAGGCGCGGAAGTGATTCGCATGATGCAAACTATCGTTGGTCGCGAAGGTTTTCGGCGTGGAATGGATGAATATTTTAAACGACATGACGGCCAGGCCGTTACGATCAATGAATTTGCTGCTGCGATCAGCGAACCAAATGGCGCTGATTTCACTCAGTTTAAGAATTGGTATTCGCAGGCGGGAACTCCCGAAGTTTCCGTAACTGAAAACTTTGATCCACAAACAGCGACATATTCTTTAACGCTGAAGCAGTCCTGCGCACCGACCTTGTCAGAAAAAAATGAGGGAGTGCAAAAGCAGCCATTTCATATTCCCCTGATGGTGGGATTAATTGATGATCGTGGCGCAGAAATCAAAATTGAATCTAAGGATGTTGTCTGGAATTCTGATGGAAAGCCTGTACTTCACTTGAAAGAAAATCAGCAAACATACGTGTTCAAAGGACTTGTTGCGAAACCTACTTTGTCGTTAAACCGCGAATTTTCGGCTCCGGTTAAAATAACATGGGCTGCTGACTTAAAGGATCTGCTTCATTTGATTAAATTTGATTCCGATGCTTTTAATAAATATGAAATCGCGCAAAAGATATTGCTGCTGGAAGTCCGACGAATTATTAATTTAATAAAGTTGTCACAGCCTACTTCCGTTAATGAAGAAATCATTCATTCGATCGGTTCGGTTCTGAACGATATCCGTTTAGATTCGGCGTTTAAAGCCTTAATGTTATCTCTACCCTCAGATTCAACTTTATCACTCGAGGAAGACGTTCTTGATGCCGTGATTTTTGAAAAGGCCCGCCACATTGTGCGGAGCGCTTTCGTTGTCCACTACGGTGGTGTTATCTTCGATCAGTATAAAAAGCTTGCGGCATCGAAAGTTGCTGGCGATCGCAGTCTGAAAAATAAATTACTCGGGTATCTGGTGCGCACGGATTTCCAAGACAGTCAAAAGTTGGCTACGGATCAATACGACAACGCCTTAAATATGACTGACAGTATTTACGCTCTAAGCTATCTGAGTGAAAATTCGACCCCCGCGCGCGATCATTACCTGAAGCACTTCTTTAATCGGTGGTCAAAAGACAGCGTTGTTTTTAACAAGTGGCTTAGCGTTCAAGCCAGCAGCCCAGCCCCCGATACCTTTCAGCATGTTCAAGAAATTGCCAAAAGCAGTTTTTTCAATAACCAAAATCCAAATAATATTTATTCCTTGCACGGAGCTTTCAGCAAAAATTATATTTTATTTAATGCTGATGACGGAAAGACTTATTCATGGTTTTGCGCTGAGATTGTGAAAATAGATGCTTGGAATCCTCAAGTGGCGGCACGCTTGTGCTCGAGCTTTAACTTTGTTAAAAAATTACCGGTGGTTCAAAAAGAAAAAGCGCTGTTAGAAATTAAAAAGTTATTGAATCTTGAAACACTTTCTAAAAATTCGCGAGAACTTTTAGAAAAATGTATTTAAAGCTTCATCCGACATTGCGCTAAAAATTCGTTCCGCGTGGTGGCCTGTTTTTTAAAAGCGCCGCGCAAATCAGAAGTTGTGGTGCTACTTCTGGAATCTTGGACGCCCCGGGCGACCAGGCAATAATGGCGGGCATTAATATGGACCGCAACATCATCACTTTCCAAAAGATATTCCAGACAGTCGGCAATCTGTTTTGTCAGACGCTCTTGCACTTGCGGCCGACGCGCAAAGTATTCCACAATGCGATTTAATTTAGAAAGCCCAATCACTTTAGTTTTAGGAATATACGCGACCGTTGCGAAGCCATCGATTGTTTGAAAATGGTGCTCACAAACCGACATGACTTCGATGTCTTGAACGCAAACCATTTGGTCGTATTCCATCTTGTTTTCTATCGTTGTAATACGTGGAAAATTCTTAGATTCAAGTCCTTCAAAAATTTCTTTCACGTACATTTTTGCCACTCGGCGTGGAGTTTCTTTAAGACTATCATCCGTTAAATCTAAACCTAACGTCTGCATGATCTCAGTAAAATGATGCTTTATTTTATCAATTTTTTCATCGTCAGAAAGCACGCTTTCAACAAGGGGTGAAGGTCTGACGTGGGACAGTATTTCTATAGCACGGTGATCAAAAGTTTTAATTTTTGTATTGGGCATACGAAAGCTCCTTAAAGGCAGGAAACGTCACGGAAATGAAGTGAATACCTTGTTTTTTTATTATATCTGAAAAAACTAGAAATTAAATCTTAATTCTTAGTGATTAAATGAACAATGAGCTGACGCGTTCAGCTTCCAGCAAGGCGCCCTCGACAGTGTGCGGCTTAGCAGTCGAGGAATAATCACCAAGAATTTGAAAATTTGGAAATTCTTGCACGGTTTTTAGAGGTAGGGGCTCCGAGTTCTTGAAATAGGCGCCCCGGATTAAATCCACCGAGGACCAGTTAAAAAAAGAGTCCGCCATTATTTTCTTCGAAGAAAAATTGATTTTCGTCGTGTCAGAAATTAAGCCAATCATTTTCTCGATATCGGGCTGAACGAGGTCCTGCATCAAGACACCGCTTTTACTGATATATTGCCGCCCTTTAAGTTCAAATTCTAAGCCCAACATCGTGCTATTTAAGTTTTTAACCACGACCGATAAGTTTTCATCGCCCGTGCTGAACTGAGTTCTCAGCTTTCGATTCAATTTTGACGAAGTGACTTGAATTGCCGGCACCACAGCAACCATTTTAAAAATATTTTCCGGAGCTAAAGTTTGTAACCACGACGACGCCCACTTCATTTCCGGCAAATCCAATAAGCCGTGAACGCGGCTCCATTGATTCGGTGGTAGGGTCAGGGCTATTTTTTTAACCAGCAGCAAACGCCGTCCCTGAGGTGTTTCAAATACTAATTCATAGATTTCGTTTATTTTTTTTATTTCTACTAATTTCCACTGAAGCCGCACACTCCGATAAGGCATAAGTCCCGCGATTTTTTCTTTCAAAGCGCGCGTGACTTGCTCGGCACCGCCATCAAAGTAAAAAAAACTTTTCGAATGAGAAACTTCCTTCAGATTAAAATCCTTACTCAGTTTTTTTAAATGATCATCTGTTTGATTAAACAGCGAAGCTCCAAAATCTAAACCCTCGCGAGAAAGTATGCGGCCGCCCAACTGAGAAGACCCTTCAAAAAGATGAAATTGGGTTTTAATTTGTCTTAATTTATAGGCCAAATAAAGCCCCGTGATTCCTCCGCCAATGATCATCACTTGATCTTTCAAAAAGGTATGATCTTCAAAAATAATTTCGTCAAACGTAGAGCAAGAATTTAGTGTCGACAAAATCCCAAGACCGCCCAGACCTATTAATCCTGTCTTAATAAAATGGCGGCGACTTTGTGTTGCATTATTTAGACGAAATGATTTTTTACCATAAGCCATTTTCAACCCTTTAAACCCATGTTACGCTATCCCCGTGTTACCAACAATGACTCCGGGACAAAAAGAACTCTTCCAGATTATTTTTTTGAAGCGCTTTCGCTTCCGAGTTTATATTATTTTGTTCGCGCTTCTTTCTTCGTTATGTGGACTCTTATTACCCTACTTTCAAAAAGAGTTTTCAACTCATTTGGATGCGTTGACGCTAGGCTACTGTGTTTTGCTGGCTTTTATTTACTTTTGCTTTAATCAGCTGACGGCCTATATCGGGCAAATTGAATCGATTCACGCTCAAAAAGCCATTGCCGAGCGCATTTATCAGCACAATATAAATTTAAAACCCTTAGTTTTACAAAACCGCACGATCGGGGAAATCGTTTCACTCTATACCTCGGACGTGCCGAGCTTAACGGTTTGGCTTGAGCAATCTCTTCCTTTTGGTTTTACGACATTGTTTCCCTTGTTATTAACGCCCTGGTTTCTTCACGACATTTATGATCTTCCCTTCGAATTTAGCATTGTCTTAATTTTAAGCCTTGTTGTCATCAATGGCTTAATGGCCTACCGCCAATCGATTTACTTTTTTGCATTTAAAAAATTAGCGGCTGACCGCATGGGGCTCGTCAACGAATGGATTCAAAACATACGAGGATTAAAAATTTTAAATTGGATTGAAGGTTTTGAGACTCAAATTATTAAAAAGCGCCGGGAAGAAACTCGTAATCGTATTCGCATGGTTACCAACGGGCAAATTATGAATTCGATTTCTTCGAGCGTTACCTTTTGGATCAATATCGCTATTCTAATGTATTTCGTTTGGATTTCTCCGAAGCCGCTTACGAAACCAGAATTGATTGGCCTACTTTGGGTCACGACAGTTTTTTTATCCAGACCCCTCAGACAACTGCCTTGGTTTTTTACCTTTGTCTTTGATGCCTGGACTTCGTTTAAACGAATCGCAGAATTTTTAAGCTTAAAAAATTCTCCGGAAATCATAAAAATTTCAGTCAGTGCGAATAGCCCTTGTCAGTTAGATATTGAAAATCTGAAATTATCTATCGGCTCGCAAAACCTGCTCGAAATTTTAAACTTTAAAATTAATCGCCCTCAGTTGATCGCGCTGGTTGGCCCTGTCGCTTCCGGGAAAAGTCTTTTCTTAAAATCGCTGATTAAAGAAACCCCGTTCACGGCGGATCGATTTTATGCCACTGCGTGCAGTTATGTTCCTCAAGAGCATTTCGTGATGAGCGCGACCCTACGCGACAATGTGAGCTTTAATTATCAGACGCCTCCATCGGAAGACAGTGAAGTTTTAAGTTCACTCGACAAAGCACAATTTAATTTTGAACTCGACCGCGTTGCCGAGGGACTAGAAACTGTAATCGGTGAACGCGGCCTGAACTTATCTGGAGGTCAGAAGCAAAGAGTTAGTCTTTCTCGGCAGTTTAAAAATCTAAAAGAACTTATCCTGTTGGACGATCCGTTAAGCGCGGTCGATATCTCTACCGAAGCCGATCTGATCAAAGAATTCATTCAATTAAAAGATCTAGGGCACACGGTTATACTAACGACTCAGCGCTTTAGCGCGCTGCAATTTTGCGAACGAATTGTTTACCTGGAAAAAGGTAAAATTATTTTTGATGGAGCGGCTGAATTGTTTTTAAATGACGATCGTTTTCAAACATTCATTAAGGGGACATTTTGAAAAAAAATGGTTTTTCAAAAACTGTCTACGATACTTTACTTCAGGCCTATCGCCCCTTTATCTTCAAATTAATCATCACCTTAATCCTTGGATTTTTGGGTCGTTTTTTAATCTTATCGAATGCGCAAATGATCGGGCAATATATTGATCAAGCCGCGATTTTGGATACTGCAAACTTAAAGGGTCTGGTTACAAAATTATTTTTTATCCTGGTGATCGCTTTTACCTTAACTATTTTTTTTAGAACTTTGTTTTCTCGTTACTCCGCGCTGGCCGTTTCACGAATTTACGATGAGACCACATTTCGGGTCTCACGATTTCCTATTTATTTTTTCGATCAACAGCCGGTCGGCCGCATCACCACGCGATTTTCGAGTGATTACGGTAATATCTTTCGTTTGTTTGGTGGTCCTTTAGCCGAATTTCTATCTATCTTTTTTGACCTGCTATCTATCGTCTTTTTGATGATTTTGATCCACCCGTATTTTATTTTTACGATCTTACTTTCCTGTTGGCTGTATTCTTTGATTTTAAAACACAATCAAGTTCGCCTGCGGAATAGCCGCCGCGAACTGTCTGCAAACCGCGCCCCGTCGATTGCTCATTTTTCGGAAACAGTCCAAGGGGCCACGATCATTCGGCAAAATAAAAAAACTGAAATGTTCGCTCAGAAGTTTTTACAGTATGATGCGACATATCTTAAATCGAAAAAAAATGTTTTCTGGAATGTGATGCGCTTTTCTTTAGAGCTCAATATTCTATCGGCATTATTTTTTACCTTGAATGGAATTGTGTGTTTATTTTTGATTCACCGTCAAATTATCGGCATCGGACTGGCCAGCGTGGTTCTCAGCTTTAGTATTTTAGCAACGACGACATTACAAATGTTTTTTGAATGGTTTTCTCAGTTCGAAGAAGCCTTGGTGGGCGTTGAAAAGTTAGATGACTATCTTCGTGCTGACATGGAACCCGGCGCCTTGTTACCAAGTCATGCGGACTTTATGACCTCGCATCCAAAAAGAGTCTCTGCCATTAATTTGAGGACTAACGCTTTGCCAGCAGCTGCAGACATCTCAGAATTTCATCTGCAGGTCGAAAATCTGCATTTTCGATATCCGAGTTCGGAAAACCTTATTCTAGATTCGATTTCCTTTAAATTAAAGTCCGGTGAAAAATTAGGAATTATCGGCCGCACAGGTTCAGGGAAATCAACCGTGATATCGGCGTTACTTTCACTGTACCCCATTACCTCGGGCGTTATCTTAGTGAATGGTAAAGTCGAAGCTGACGTGGAAAAGCACCGTTCTTTATTTTCGGTTATTTCGCAGGATCAACTTTTCCTGACCGGAACAATTCGAAGTAATTTAGATTTGTTCAAAGAACATTCAAATGACAAAATTGAAAAAATTTTAAAGCATGTGGGTCTTTCATTTTCACTTAACGATCCTGTTTTTGAAAAAGGTCAGAATTTATCACAAGGGGAAAAACAACTTTTAAGTCTGGCGCGGGGTTTATTACAAAAGGTTGAAATCTTTATTTTCGATGAAGCTACCTCTAATGTAGATCCGCAGTCTGAGGCTTTAATGAACCGAGCTTTGAAAGATATTTTAAGTGAACGCACGCAGATACGGATTGCCCATCGGCTTCAAACTGTGGAAGATTGTGATCAGATCATGTGGATCGATCACGGTGTGATAAAACAGATTGGCCCAACAGCTGTGGTCTTAGAAGCTTTTCGCAAAGCTAAGACCAAGTAATCTGTTTTACGTGGGGCTTAACCCTGCTGTCCACATCGAGAAACTGGCCTTCAACTGTTCTGAAACATTTAAAAATTTTACTCCGTAAGACTGCTT
>JAYTHR010000578.1:0-2293 GCA_043732425.1 Bdellovibrionales bacterium | reverse complement strand
TTGCCTCAAACTGATAGCGGCGTACCGAGGTCCAAAAAAACTGCTTTGAACTTTTAAGATTATAAAAACTGAAAACGGCCATCAGGGTAATCCACAGTCTGAAGGTTGGGTCTGACGGGTGTAAATAAAGTAGTACAGAAATCGGCAGAAATCCGACCAACGTGATGAAAATGACTTGCAGCACAGGTCGCAGTGACAGCGTGGTTGTTGAACCCGAGATGAGGCTTCCCATGATTAAAAAAATAGTGAATTTGGCGGCGATACTGGATTGTGGGTCCATGATACCTACGGTAAAAACAAATCCAAAGAAAAGCGCATTTAAAATAATGAAGATAAAATGAGCCTGCCGCCAATCGGTCAGAGATTCTAGGGGACCGCGAATAATTTTTCGGGCGCTGAAGTAACGGGCGGCACAGGAAATAATCGCCAGAACTGCGAAAATCTGGTGAAACATATACAAATCAGGTGACGTTGCAACCGGAAACAAAAGAAGTACGATCATGGCGCCGATAAAACCGAGTGCTGCTGACGGACTTCGCCGGCAGAGATCTAGCTCAAGACTATCTCGAATATTTGAGCTTAAAGCTTCTTGATTCTTTAGCATCGGGCCACTTTATAGAGGCTCTGATTTAAAAGCTAGCTTCTTTTAATTTTCTAAAGTTTGGCGTAGTGGCTAAAAAGTGGTACGGTTTCGCGGATGTGGGCTTATCATGAACCAAATATTTTTAAGAAAATTTCACTTCTTCGGCAAAGTGGATCTCGTATTTTTCAAATCAAACAGACCGAATACGCTCCATTAATTCCGGCACGTGATGTGGATCTTTTGGCTCCGAAACAGCTTCCGGAAAAAAAAGGATTATCTTTTAAAGAAGGTCAGGCGCGCCTTCTACATGATCTAGCCAGCATTGAACTACAAGCGATGGAATTAGCGCTTAGGACACTTGTTGAGTTTCCTGAAGCTCCAGAAGCTTTTCGGCAGCAGCTATGGGAAATTGCACTTTCCGAAAGTGAACATTTGGAAATGTGTCTTAACGAAATCGAAGGCTTAGGATTTAAATGGGGTGATTGGCCCGTGCACTGCGCTTTGTGGTCAGCGACCAGTCATCAAGATTCTTTGTTGGACCGAATTTTAATTGTGCACCGATTTTTAGAAGGCAGCGGATTAGACGCGGGAGATACGATTTTACGACGTCTTCAAGGCGTCGACGCAAAGCCGGTTCAGTTTGCAGCGCAGAAAATATTCCACGATGAAATTGGTCACGTGGCATTCGGTTCTAAATGGTACCGAGAGATTTGTTCTTTAGAAAACATAGATCCTAATTTAGATTTTTCCGTTCGCATGGACCGCTTACGCGGGGTTCTGCCGAAACGGGTTGAAAATATTGCGGTCGAGCTTCGAAGAAAAGCCGGGTTCACTGATGAAGAAATTGCTTATCTTCAAAGACTAAGATTATCTTTTTTAGGAAAAGATAATCTTTAAATTTCATCTTCGGGTTCTAAAAAGCGCCAGCGCCCTTCGGGAAGTTTTCCGAGAACGAGTTTACCCACCCGAACCCTTTTTAAACCGGTGACACGAAGACCGACAAGTTCACACATGCGGCGAATCTGCCTTTTTTTTCCTTGTTTAAGGATAAAGCGCAGTTGATCTTCATTGATCCAATCGACCTTAGCGGGCTTTAATTTTTCTCCGTCTAACTCAAGACCAAAATTAAGTAATCCCAATTGTTCAGAAGATAAATTTCCTTCAACCCGAACGATGTATTCTTTCTCAACCGTCGAATTTTCACCAATTAATTTTTTAGCTAAGCGACCGTCTTGGGTGAAAATTAATAAACCTTGGGAATCAATGTCTAAACGTCCCACCACAGCGATGTCTTTCAGATCACCTAACTGCAAAGTTCTTTTCTGATTCGAAAACTGCGTGCTGTCTTTGACTAACCGAATGGCAGGCTCGTAGCCGGGCTCAGGTTGAGCCGACACGTAACCGATAGGCTTATTCATAATAATGGTAACTAAGTTGTTTTGCTTTTTTAAGGCGGGCGCATCGAGCGTGATTTTAACCGAAGGAAGAACTTTCGTTCCTAATTCGGTGATGCGTTCACCGTTAACGAAAACATAGCCTTTAGAAATATAATCATCGGCTTCACGGCGTGAGCAAATTCCGCGCTCGGACATCAGTTTCGAAAGGCGAAGAGGTTCATCAGGGTTTGATTTTTTTGGAGCGTTACTTTGTGACATAATATTTTTCACTCCAAAGGTTCTCGGATTCAAACAACTTAAGAAAAGAAAGTGT
>JAYTHR010000577.1:0-7858 GCA_043732425.1 Bdellovibrionales bacterium | reverse complement strand
CGCAGAAAAATTTAAAGAAGTTTAATGCAGGATTTAAATACGATCCATAATGTCCGTGGTAAATGGTATTTTGCGGAACTTGTCTGATGCATTTGCCGCTGGCGCAGTTTGAAATAGTAGTATTTGGTTCTACTTTTTCGAAAATAGTTCCGGTGAAAGCCCCGGCAACTGGAATGCCCCAGTCTTTTGATAAGCGCACAGCCATGATCCAACCTGAATTACAGCCGCTTAAAATAACGTAAGCGTCAGGCGTAAAATTACGTTTTAACTGGGCGATATAGACATATTCTTCCTCAGACTGTCCGAAGCGAAATCCTTCGTGTAAACGCGCCCCCGTTGGAATATTAGCGTGTCCGTAAAGCTGTAAAGATTTAATTTTGGTAAACATGCGCAAGTACCGAACTAACGATGGAGTCGAAAGCAGCGAGAAATAATTGTAAGGATCACGCGAGTAGAAAACCATATCTAAATTCCAAAGCTGCATTTGATTCAAGGTTTGATTCTTAAACTCAAACTCAGAAATAAAAACGACTTGATCCTGTGGATATTGATTTTTAATAAATTTAGCCTGAGTCAAAGCCGTCTCATAAGGCAGATTCGCTAACTCTTGACCTTCGGTAACGACTAAAAAATGTGTTGGTCGGCTTACTTCTAAACTTTCTTTAGGCTCGCTATAGATGGCCGCATACATTCCGTAGGAACGAGACGTCGTCAGTAATAAAAAAGCATATAGAAATAATTTGCAGAAATAGCTCATGCGCTAGTTGCTGCAACTTTCTTACCTGGCACTTACCGATCTAATCGAATTAATATGAACTGGGTGATTCATTCTGAGACTTGGGCTATTATTGTTATGAAGTGTTAGCAAATCAGACACGGACAATTTTTTTAGAAAAAAATTGCTGCCTTAGAAGCGGCTCAGACAACTTAAGCGCGATAAAGCTCTGCTAAAATATCATTCTGAGGATAGGCGGTTTAAAGGCCGAATTGTTCAAGCCTAACACCTTGGTTTGCCCTGTTTGTTGTTAAAATTGTGTTATTGGAGTTGGTCTTTGGCAATTAATTTCACTGATTTTTGAATTTGGTGGCTCCAGACTTATTACAGGGGCGACGTTGGTAGCAACGGTCGCGGCAAACCCAACGGGTTGGATTTTGATGACAGCTTCGGCTTTCGTTTGGGCCTCGGGGACATGTCAAGAAATCTCCAAACAATCGATCGTCTGCCGGCAGCAACTTAAATCTTTAACAGTTTTACTGGCGTCCAAAAAAGATCGCTTTGCCGCTTACAAAACGCGACACCTTCGCCCGGCCTGTGCAGCGTCAGAGACTGAACCGACTGAGGTAACCTCAGAGGAAAAAGAAACCGTCAAAATGCTCAATGAGATTGTTCATGGTCAGCAAGAGATTACCCGGAATGTGATCCATTGTTTTGATGGCAGTAAAGCCGAACTTGAAACTTGCGTTCACAATGTGAACAACATCTCATCGTATTTGTGTATGGATACTTTGAATATAGTGAATAATCAAATCGACCCCTGGGCAAAAGGAAAAGCAGATCAGCGCCGAAAAAAAAGTTATTACCAAAATTAATTCAGAAATCGAACACTGACACCAGCCGCTAATGCCGTTATTTCACAATGGTTGAAGGCGCTGTTGGCGCCGTGTGTTTTTCAGACCTAAAAATTAATGGGCAATAAGAAATCGTTACGAAAGAAATCGCTAAAATGATTAAGGCAGAAATCACAAGAAATTGACGCGAAAAAAGGGTGTGCCCATGAGTTTCAGGATGAGTGAAATCTACTTGTTGTAGGATTGAGAAATTAAAAAGATGAAAAGTTGCCTGATTGCAAATGTCCGTGATCGTGGCAATGAGCTACTTCTGCTCGTCTTATCTTATGCGAGACTTATTCACTTTCGTTCAAGGTTTATAGTAGCAGTATTCAAAGGATTTGCGCGTTGTCTTTTTCTGTGTGTGCATCTATCCAACTGCAGGTTGTGGCGTTGCTGCTCGAGACTTCTGGCCTTCGTGTTCAAACTCGAGAATTCGTTGTATCTGTCTTTTCCTTAAAATTTACCGATAAGCCCTGAATCTTGTCGACTCTCTTTTGGCTGAATGGCCAATGCTATTATTTCTAGCTTCACGGGCACAGTTTAAAACCCGATTGCACAAATGAAAACAATGTCCTATTTCAACCTATGGCAGTTCGCAAAATCTGCTGTTCGCCATTTCAGACTGTCCCAGTCACGGCATTATTTTGCCTTTAAGACGGCTGCAACAAGTAGATTCTTATTTGACTAGGATGGATTTATAAAAATGTGCCGCTCGAAAAAAAACTATTCGGGACTATTTTCGACAGGGCCATCATAGGGATCAACTGGCCATTTGGTAAATATTTTTTCCCCTTCAGCAGAGGCTATAATTTCTTTTACGGCAATCCACATTTTCTTATATTCTTCAGCAGTGAATTTCTTCTTTGACATCATCATACCGTGGTAAAGTTTTTCCGTATTAAAGCCAACGGGCTCGATTGCAAGTCCTAGCTTTTTTATCATATGAAGTCCGACTGGTTTGACGGAATACACTAAACCAGAAGCTCCGTAACGCCCACCATCTAGTTTTTTAAAAGGCAGCTCGGTAACCGTTTCTAAATCAATCGTAATTTTATTACCAAGTTTCTTATTGATATCTTCAAGACTTCTTTGAGTCGCACTTGGACCATACACTCCAACTTTATTTCCTATCACATCTTCAATTTTTGAAAATTTATTAGCATTTCCCTTTTTGACAAAGAACGTAAACGGCGAGCTCGTAATCATCGGACCAAAATAGGCGATTTTTTTTCTTTGCTGTCCCGGTGAAAGCGCAACAAATATATCGGCTTCACCCGTGGCTATCATATCTTCGCCGCGTCGAATAGGTAACTGCTCAAATTTACAGTTGTACTTCAACTTCACACAGACCGCTTCCATGAAGTCGACGTGAAGGCCCGTTATTTTCCCACTATCATCACGCCCTGCCAACGGTAAATAATCCTGAACAATAATTCGCAAATCTTTCGCTGAGGATATATTTGCTAAGAAAATTAAAACTGCGAACATACCAGAATTTTTCATCAAGACTCCTATTTGCCTCAGTTTTGAATACTCGTTATCAGCGGTCAATAGAATTTCATTTAGAGATTTGATATTAGACTAATAGCTGGATAGCAGAAAATTAAAAACAGTCGTCCCGACATTCGGGACGTTTACTTGCGCGAGGGTGCAATCCCAAAAATATGGCTGAACGAAGCTGCGATACGTTGGGCCGCAAGTACTTCTGCGCGTCTTTTTGCCATGTCTAGATGGCTGCGCGACTGATCACTTTCCTTGGTACCTTATGGATGATGGCTCCCGAAAATCTATCGCAACAGCCGAGTTCCTCCAGAGTCTTCTGGGCTTCGTGTTTATACTCGAGTATTCGTTAGTTTACGTCTCATCCTTAAAATTTACCGATGCCCCCGAATCTTGCAGACTCTCACGCCCGAGAAAATGTTTTCGTGCTTTCCTAAACCTTTCGCCTGCGGAAACATTTGCGCTGCTGTATTTCTAGGTCACTATTGCGAAGTTAGGATAGCGGATAATCGGCACCGATGATATTCTAGCAGTGGCTGAGCGAAATTTTTTCTCGATTTAAGTCGAAGTCTTTGGCTCTTGAAAAACTATTGTCTTCTGCGCAAGTAAACGTGCCGTATCGACGACACGACTATTTCATGGGATCCCCTTTTATCTACCTTCTTGTATCAGGAGTTGCTAAATGCGATCAATAAAGAAATCCAACTGAAACCCAGCGCCAACATGTTCGCTCAAGCCTTTTGAATCATGGTAAACGGGGACCAAAATTAGGTGACGGCCATTTTCACGACTTTTTAACAAAGACTTTAGAAAAATAAAACTTCGTCCCCACGGCACTGCACGCAAAGGGTCGCTTTGCTGGCCAGATCACGAAAGCAATCTTTGCTGACTTTTGAAAGACAGGGTAGCCACGAAATTCCTGCCGAAAATTAAATAAATTTTATTTTTAATTATTATTTGCGGGTACGAGCAGGGGACTAAAATTAAACCGCTTTTTAGAGCGGCTTTACTCGTAACTAAAAATTTTCACAAGGAAGGGGTTACTGACGGCGATAAAAGCTATCTACTTTTACATGCAGCGCGCTTGCACCAAAAGGCCCGCTAAATTAATTTAATTCTTAGTGTTATTTTTTCTTTTTAGGGTGTTCTTTCTTTAGACCACCTTTGACTTTATGCGGCTCGCTCAAGAAACTTTTTTGTTCTTTTGGAGTCAGTTTTTTAAATTCATTATACCGACCGATAACTTTTTGACGTTCATTTTCAGGAAGGGCCTTGAATTTCTTATGATTCGCTTCAAGGCGAGTGCGTTCAGCTTCGGGTAATTTTACAAAAACTTCATAGTTCGCTTTAAGATTTTTCTTTTCTTCAGACGGTAAATCTTGAAAGCGTCGATAGTTTTCACGCAACTCGGCCTTCTGGGATGGGTTTAATGAATCCCATTTTTGTTGGTTACTTAATTCAGGTTCTGAAAATGAAACTGAGGAAAATAATAAAAATCCGGATACAAAAATAATTTTCAAAGGCTTCCACTTCAGCATATTTTTCCTTCGTGCTTAATTGATAAATGAATCAAGACTTGCCACCAGCTGCATGTTTTGCACGACATCCATCTGACTGAAAAAATCTAAATTTTTTACGATGTCTGTGTCGACCGTTTCCTCAGCGTAAGAAAAAACAGCGATAAAAAATAGCACAATAAATCCGTATTTTTTCATTCTTTACCCTTTTGATTAGAGACCTCGGTCAATATTCTTTCGATTATTGTAAACTTCTTTCGTTTTGCAAGTATTATTGCATCGTCGCCATCTTGATCCTTCACCGAAAGATCCGCGCCCTTTTTCAACAGAAGCTCTACAACCGGGGCCTTCCCTCCTTGGACAGCAAGCAGTAGCGCGGTGGATCCGAAACGACTTTTTGCATTGATCTCGGCATGGGCTAACAGAATAGCTTCCACAGTGGCGAGATGCCCATGAGCCGCTGCGATCATTAAAGGAGTATAGCCTTTGAAGCCATGAAAATTGACCAGAGCGCCGTGGCTGAGTAACAGCTGTGTCAGAGTTAACTGTCCGTGATCTGCCGCTACTAGCAGTGGTGAAAAACCAAGGGCATTAAAATGATTTGGATCCGATCCCTTAGCCAACAAATATGTTGCTACCTCTACTTGACCCGATTCGATGGCCGACAGTAGCGGCGTACGGCCATTGGAAAGAAAATCGACTTGATTAGCAGTTGTGCCCGACTCGACGAACTTTTTTACCGTCGACAAGTCACCGGCAGCGGCTGCGCTTCTAAGCTCGTAAATGGGCCAAAGATAACTTTTTATAAAAAGAAAACTTAACCCGAAGATGATTAGCGTCAAAAAAAGCTGGTGCATCCACGTCAATCGAAACCCTCTGTGCTTTGCGAAGGATTTTAAATACTTGGGATTTAATAAACTAGGATCAGTCCAAGCTTCATTTTTGTTTTTCAGTAAAACAAGTTTTTTCTCAAGATCTGATATTTGCTCTACAGAAAATTTTAATTCAGTAGACGCCACGTCAGTCCGATCGAAAAACTGTGAACTTTCAAACTTCCGCTGCAGAAATGAATTCAGAAAGAAAAGAAGCCCGTAAAGAGTCACCCACGCCGGAATAATTCCATTGCCGGGAAGAAAATAAGGCACCATCTGGACCAGAAGTAAGTAAGGAAATAATAAAGTGGCCATCAGTAGAGTCGAAAAAAGAACACTGTTCCCAAAATGGTGGCGGTCAATACCCACGCCGTGCCACTTCAGGATAAATCTTAGTTCTGATTCATCCAATTGCTTGCGCACCAAATCACTTATCCACAGTGCGCGTTTCGACGAAGTCAGAACGGGTGCGTTCCAATCTACTTTGGAAATTCTAAAAATTTTAATCTGGGACTGATCTAAACTATGAGATCTATTTTCCGCGATCGACGGGAAACGAAAGCGCAGAATCCAGGGCTCTAAAATAGAAAATAAAACTTGGCTTCCAAGAATGGCCAGCGGAGCCCGCAGCCAAACCAATGTTTGCCGGTGAAGATCCGAAAGGGGGAATTGAATTAAAAATCGAGTTAATCCAGACGCAACAAGCGAATCGAGAATAATTAATAGCAAAAATCCGAAACCTGCACCCAACCAAAATCGAACCGCTTTCATTTTTCCCAATTCCCTTGCAACGAAGACAAACGTTTAGAAGTAGCTGTCGCGGGCAAAGACCACATTTGTCTTCACCTGAAATCCGAAAAATTAAATATTAGTCAAAGTGAAGACTTCAGTTTTATAGCAAACACGTGTTTTAGAGACTCGTCAACTGAAGCAAACTGACCTTGCGCTTGTTTTTTTCAACAAAGATCAAACTGAAGACGGTCCACACTTGACAGGTTATGATCTAGTTTAGAAAAAGCGCTAAGAATTTACATTTATTAAATACAAGAAAATCATGAAATAGAATTCGTATCAATGTCGATAAACAATGAAACATCATCCGCACCGACTGCTTTCGGCTTTGCAAAATCGATCGTCAGGTTTACGAGTGTATCTTACAAAGCTAAGGCTTGATCTTTTTCTTTAACTTTTAACTTGTATGCTCGACATTAACTTCAAAATGTGGAGCTGACTTTAGTGCGAAGAAATTAAAATTTTGGCTTTCAAGACTAGAAGTTCAGCCAACATATATTTAGCCAAGAAGTCCTTAGGGAAATGGCTATTGTGAATCGTTTAATGGAAAAATGTACTATGATTTTTTAAATGGTGAAATTTTCTTTTTACTTTTAGAGTCGCAGCTTATCATTGAAAGATGTAGCAAACATTACAATACAAAGAGCCCACACAGCATTCACGTTAACCGGCCAATCCAGTCCGATAAGAACTGACATCGGATTTACATTTTCAATTGTGTTTGACCCTAATTACACGGGGCCAACAAAATTTACTTCTGCGCCTCCTCGGATTGAAAGTTATTATTAAATTCCATCTTAAATTTCGAAAGCCTTGCTTGTAATTGATTAAGCTTTTTAGATGATAATTCCGAAGGTGAGCTTTGATCTGATTTTTTCTGAATGATTCGTGATAATTCTTTAAAAAGCTCAGATGAACTATTTTTTTTGATCGTCAGCAGATACGGAATTTGCTGAGAACTCATGTTTTTAAGAGCCTGGGTATATTCGGCATGTATTTTTTCAGGTTTGACTTTCGCATAGCGTAAAGTCATGTTGATCGATTTATGACCAAACAGCTCTTGGGCAACCTCGGTCAGTATAAGGCGCTCGGTACAGGCTTTTTGAATTGAAGTTTGATTTCGGCCAACCGATTTTCTGATGATGAAAAGAAAATGAAAAAAGTAAAAGTATCAAAAAAATCGCCTTCATCCAATTACCGTAAAGTGCTTATTGAAGAACTTAGAGGCGATGAGAAAAGGCAGCATGCTTACCTTAAAGCCTCGCTCGAAGAGAACAGTGATATTGCTGAGGTTTTTCTCAAGGCTGTGGAAACAGTCGCGAAAGCTCGCGGCTTCAGTGGCTTTGTAAAGAAAACCGGACTTAACCGCGAAAATCTTTATCGTATTTTTTCAAACGAACGAACCCCTCGACTTGAGTCGCTAGTAAAAATCTTAGATGCGCTGGGATTCAAGCTTTCGATCACCCCGAAAAAGGCTTCATAGCCAAACTGCACTAAACATACTAATTTGAGACACGCATGCAACTTTTGCAAAATAAAGTTTAAACAGTTTCAGCGACTTTGAAC
>JAYTHR010000576.1:0-2302 GCA_043732425.1 Bdellovibrionales bacterium | reverse complement strand
GGAAAATATCTTAAACCACCTCCACGCAATTTAGTGACCGATCCATTTATTGCCGGCGACAGTGCTCTTGAAATCTATGCCACTGTTACAAATGGTTTGAAAGGAAAGGCAATGCCTTCTTTCAAATTGCTGAGTGAAAGTGACCGCCAGGCTGTATCTGCATACATTGTTTTTGTTCGGCTAAAAAAGTAGAACTCAAAAAATTTCTACCGATTTCATTTTTTTATGACAAAACACCTTCGATCTTCTCATCGTAAGCTTTTCCTGAAGTAAATTTTTTAAATCTTTCTTCACGTGACTGGTATTAAAACTAGATTGGTTACCAACAAACTTCGCAGTTTATAAAAAGATAATGCGAACATGTTTGTGCTAAACTTAGATCGATTCTTCGAACAACTCTTAACATTGTGCCATCCAAAGACAAGTTGTCTAATAAACGGAGCCTTGGGCTTTCTATTTACTCGCAGTCGAGAGGTTATCAGTTTTCCTAAGCCGGGGAAGGGGCTCCGGGTGCGATTCTAATTGAATATTCAAAATAGCCAGCTTGCAAATAATTCAACAAGTGGTGGGATTTTCTGCGATAGGACTTAGTGCGAGATGTTCTACTGAGAACTATCATAAGAAACGCTGCCAAAGGATAAGACGAAGAATCCGTTTTGGATAGCACGATTAAAACTGCATATTTTTTTCTTTAATCTCTTTATTTGATATTAAAATATCAAAAGTTTCCAGACTAAAAAAAAAGCCTTTGAATTTAGTGTTCAAAGACTTTTTTAAAGCTTTTATTTTTAAAAATTAAAAAACTAGTGCTTTGGCATAATAACAGTGTCGATCACATGGATGACGCCGTTTGTGCAATTAATATCTGCTGCAGTAACTTTTGCGCCGTTCACAGTTACACCGTGTGTTCCGTCAACATTCAAATTTTCGCCTTGAACTGATGCTGGCGATAAAACTTTTCCCGTAACATCTGAAGCCATTACTTTTCCGGACATAACGTGGAATTTTAAGATAGCCGCAAGCTTTTCTTTGTTCTCCGGTTTGATCAGGCTTTCTACAGTGCCAGCTGGTAATTTTGCAAAAGCTTCATCGCTTGGTGCAAATACTGTGAATGGACCAGCACTTTTTAAAGTTTCGACTAAACCTGCAGCTCCAACAGCTGCAACTAAAGTTTTGAATGTGCCGGCAGCAACTGCTGTATCGACGATATCATGTGTTTGAGTAGACATTCAGGACTCCTTTGAATTTATTTCGAATTATTTCGAATATTGCGAATAACGACACGATTATTCAATAAATGATACTAGTAACTCTAAGGTTTATTAAGTGCGAGTGAGTCGTTATGAAAAAAATAAGTTTTAATTGGATCAAGCAGGAAAAATTAGAGTACTCAACCTAAGAATTACAAATTATTTAAGTTTATGATTACCTTTTAAGCCGAAGCGTTCACACGAAAAAGAGAAACTCGTTTTGCTAAAGGATAGGACGAATAAAGCCCGAATTGTTCAACTTCCCGCTGGTCAAGTTTGCATCCATGAATGTCGGAAAAAATATATATCCTACTTTTGTCATCATAAATGAAAACTGTAGTTTTGCTAATAAGTTCCTTGTCCTTCAATCTCGCGGTCGAAAAGGTGATGCATCATAGTCTGGTTATTTTTAGCTTCATGACCCAGAACTTTTTGTGCTTTTTCAATCGCTTCGAATGTTAAGTTTAGGCGTTCATTTTGTAGCTTAGACAACTTGTATTTAATCGTCCGCACTTCGCTTGCGTTTTTAGAATTGTAATCTGTAGCGACTAATTCTTTTATTAGTATTTGGCGCAGTTTTAAGGCTTGCTGCTCCAGCGAAGCCGCTTGGACTCGTGTTGATTCCCGAATAATATTTAATTCATTTCTTTGTTTTTCTGTTAATCCTGGGGCTGAATCAATAACAGCATCTGACCTTTTAATGGAATCATTCTGGCTGGTCACAGCGGGCTCCGCAGCTAATTTTTCATCAACAGATCTTTGTGACGAGCTGGTTCCGCAACTTTGAAAAGCTAAAGTGAAACTAACTACAAGAATTTTTTTTAATAAAGAAAAGCGCGGCATAGAATTTCTCCCCGGTTGTTGGTTTCACTAATCAAATAGCAATTTTTGGGCCCGGTAGAAATCACCTGCAGAGGTTTGAGTCTAAAACCGGACGGTAGTTCCTTTCCTGCGGGACAAAAAGTCTCGCGGGGTTGTGGGATTCTGTCTATATGTTAGCGAACAGTTACTTCCTCGACCTTTTGCCTCAAAAATATCAAAAAAATAGCTAT
>JAYTHR010000575.1:0-2304 GCA_043732425.1 Bdellovibrionales bacterium | reverse complement strand
AATAAAACTATTAAAACTAAAATAACTCCGTCACGAAGTGCTTCCTGTACATTTTCAATTGATGTCTCGATAAAATTGGCCTGCTTAAATAAATCGGGATTCAAGTCAACGTAGCTAGGAATCGTTTTTTTAAGTTCCTTAAGCGCTTTTTCAATTTCGTGAGTTAGTTCAATGGTGCTAGCGCCCGGTTGCTTCTGGATACTCATAATGACGCCAGGATGCGCGTTAACGCTAGCATCGCCACGCATGACTTGCGGTGCCTCTTTAACTTCTGCAACATCTTTAACTAAAACAGGAACGCCCAAGTGCATACCGACAACAGAACTTAATATTTCATTTTTGTCGCGGATGGCGCCAAGTACCCGTATCAAAGATTCATTTTTCTCGATCCTTATGAAACCACCTGTTGAATTTAAGCTAATTTCTGCAAGGTTGTGTTCAATATCCCCAATCGACATTTGAAGCTTCTGAATTTTTTCCGCAGACAATAAAATTTGATATTGCCGGACTCCGCCCCCAATTGAGATTACCTGAGCCACACCAGGAATACTTAATAGCCTTGGCCGAATTGTCCAATCTGCTAGAGTTCTTAAGTCCATTGGATTTATCTTTGGATCTTTGGAAGTCAAACCAACAAGCTGTATTTCACCCATAATTGATGCAATGGGACCCATGACTGGCGAAACATTTTTTGGAAGTTTTTCTCGCGCCAGTGTTAGCTTTTCTTGAACCAACTGGCGATTTTTAAAAATATCTGTTCCCCAAGCAAATTCAACATAAACAATGCTTAAGCCTACACCTGAACTCGATCGCACACGCTCGACGCCCGGAAGACCATTCAAAGAAGTTTCTAACGGAAAAGTTACAAGGGTTTCAACTTCTTCCGGCGCTAATCCAGGGGCTTCACTCATTATGGTCACTGTTGGTCTATTAAGGTCTGGAAAAACATCCACCGGCAAATGCGCAGCAATCCAACCACCCCAGGCAAATAAGAAAGCTGCAAGTGATAAAACCAGCATTCGATGAGTTAGGGAAAATTTAATTATCCGATTAAGCATAGGGATTCCAATAATGAAAACTGAATTTAGTGATGCGCATTATGATCCACGTCGGTGCCTTTAAGTTTGAACGGAAGTGAATAAGATACTTCCGTTCCCTTTTGCTCTTCCCGCTCAGCACTTACCTTCAGCGCTCCTTTTTTTCTTAAATCAACTGATTTAGAAAATGTACAAATAAAGAAATTTTTTTCTGGCTCACATTTCGCATTTTCTTTTTCATTATAAATGATCTCTATCTTTGATTTCGTAACAGAAGGATTTTTCCACTGTAAATCAAGCAGGTAAATTTTTAACGAATTTTTACTTTGAGGAATCAGTTCTGTGTGAAATGCCCCAGGCATGCGAATAAATCCGCCGTTGGGGCCGGCTTTATCTTCGCCATGAGCATGACTTATTTGACCAAATATCATGAATACACACAAAATAAAAAGCTTGGGCAAGATCATAAGGCCTCCGATGTTAATTGTTAGAGACATATAAATGGCTCGCACACCTGATTATTACTACGACAGCGAAGTAAATTTTGTGACGACTTATTTTGAAACACTAACAGAAAGCGGAATTGTCTTTAATTCGCCTCGGTCGGTTAATTGAATCCAAATTCTGTAATCGCCGTCTACTGAAAAAGTTGCGTGCAACATACCGGCATTAGGTTTGTTCCCTTGCATTGGGTGAACGTGGGTAAGTTGATCACCATCGGTTGGAGTTGATATCACGTGAGCAAAAGCACCCAGATACGGCGTAAGCTCGGGATCCTGTCCGTCGGTTCTAGAAATCACAAATTCCAACATTGCCATTTTTCCAACCGTAATCTTAGTGTTTGCAAGCACGATTTTAGTCTTGTTATCTACACCGGAACGAACATCGCCCAATGGCACAACTTTATTTTCAGTAGAGCCCCCCATTATCATAGCATTTGTCGATGCCGAGAATTCAGACTTATCCACTAAAGTACCCTGCGCCCAAAACCGATAATTTCCCTCGACCGGAAGATCTAAAGTAACCTTCCAAAGTTTTCCATCAAATTCAGGATGAACATGGTTAAATTCTTTCAAAGCAGCGTCGTAAGCGATAAAGTGAAGAATCTTAGTGTGACTTTCTACTAAATCCAAATTGGTAACATGCTTATTTATTTTTGAATCAAAAATTTGAAAAGCGTACTCAATCTTTCCAGCTTGATAATGCCCACTGTCCACGGATTCAACTGTTATTCTTTGTTCGCCATCACCATGCGCAAGTCCCACAG
>JAYTHR010000574.1:0-7869 GCA_043732425.1 Bdellovibrionales bacterium | reverse complement strand
GGATAACGTAAGCTTCTAAAAGAAGCCAACGAATGGTTAACGCCGCTAAAATAGCTAGCGCCATAGAGCCCCAGCCTTCAGTCCAAAAAAGTTTATTTTTTAAATCCCAGCCATTGTACTTTTGCTTTTTATCTTCTTTAGCACCAAAACCCAACATATCTATTCCTCTACTTTTAAGATGGCTAAGAAAGCTTCTTGGGGAACATCGACTGAACCCACCTGCTTCATACGCTTCTTACCTTCTTTTTGCTTCTCAAGAAGTTTTCGCTTCCGGGATATGTCACCACCATAACACTTAGCTGTCACATCTTTTCTAATTGCTCCTAAGGTCTCGCGAGCGATGATTTTGGAACCAATCGCCGCCTGGATATTAACTTGGTATTGCTGACGCGGAATCAGCTCTTTCATTTTTTCCGTTAGTAAACGACCGCGATTGACGGCTTTCGAATGGTGAACAATCAGAGATAAGGCGTCAATAGGTTCGCCATTGATCAAAATATCTAATTTCACTAAGTTGGCTTCTTCAAAGCTTAAAAATTCATATTCTAATGATGCATATCCCTTTGTAATCGATTTTAACCGATCGTAAAAATCCATGACCATTTCATTCATTGGTAATTTGTATTCAATGATCACTTTTTTATCGGTCACGTAATCCATACGAACTTGGATTCCACGTTTGTCTTCACATAACTTTAATAAACCCCCAATATAATCTGTTGGAGTGTGCAAAGTGACTTTCACGTAAGGTTCTTCCATCTTCGCAATTTGTGTTTCATCGGGCATGCCGGAAGGATTTTCAAGCATCAACACTGTGCCGTCCGTTTTAGTGATGCGGTAAACGACGGTCGGTGCCGTAGTGATCAGGCTGAGGTCAAATTCGCGCTCTAGCCGCTCTTGAACAATTTCCATGTGAAGCAGACCCAAGAAGCCGCAGCGATAGCCGAAACCCAAAGCTAACGATTTTTCAACTTCAAAGGTCAGTGACGAGTCATTTAAGCAAAGTTTATCTAAAGCACTTTTCAAATTTTGATATTCGCTAGCAACAATCGGAAAAATCCCTGCAAAGACCATCGGCTTTACTTTTTGGAAGCCCGGCAACGGAACTTCCGAGGGATTTTTGGAAGATGTGACCGTATCACCGACTTTAACATCGCGAATATCTTTAATTCCGCAAATGATAAATCCCACCTCACCCGAATCTAAAGCTTCCACCGGAAGCGGGAATGGCGTGTATTTTCCCATGCGTAAAACTTCATAATCACGATCGGTCGCCATAAATTTAATGCGATCGCCTTTTTTAATTATTCCGTCCATCATGCGCACTAAAACAACGACACCTTGATAAGCATCAAACCAAGAATCAAAAATTAATCCCCGCGGAGTCAAATCACGGTTGGCCTTTGGCGGCGGAACTTTCGCAATGACGGCCTCAAGAATAGCGCCGATGCCTATCTTTTCTTTGGCCGACGCGTGAATGATTTCAGTACAATCAAGGCCAACAGTATCCTCAATTTGTTTTGTTACACCTTCAGGATCGGCCGACGGTAAATCAATTTTATTTAAAACTGGAATAATTTCAAGATTGTTTTCCATCGCTAAATACACATTGGCCAAAGTCTGCGCCTCGACCCCCTGTGCGGCATCAACTACGAGTATAGCCCCTTCACAAGCAGCTAAAGAACGAGAAACTTCATACGAAAAGTCTACGTGCCCCGGAGTATCGATCAAATTAATTTGGTAAGTTTGTCCGTCCTTCACCGATGTGTAAGTTAAACAGACGGTTTGGGCTTTGATTGTAATTCCGCGTTCTCGCTCGAGTTCCATGTTATCCAGAAACTGTTCTTTTTTTTCACGATCGGCTAAAGCACCGGTGTGAGCTAGAAGTCCATCCGCTAAGGTCGATTTTCCGTGGTCAATGTGGGCGATGATCGAGAAATTGCGAATAAACTTTGGATCCAATTTATAACCTCTTACTTAAGTGCTTCTTTAAGCTGTTCAATTTTATTTACTTTTTCCCAGCTAAAAAATCCTTCGCTGAGTTTTTCTTCACGGCCAAAGTGACCGTAGGCCGCTGTCGGAGAATAAATCGGTCGTAACAGATCAAATTCTTTCACAATGCGCGCGGGACGTAGGTCCCAAACTTTTTTAACGGCTTCAACCAGGCGTTCGTTACCGACGGCACTAGTTCCGTAGTCATTCACGGCAATACTGACAGGTTCAGCAACTCCGATGGCGTAAGCAACTTGCACCAAACATTTTTCCGCAAGACCTGCAGCTACGATATTTTTAGCAACGTGACGAGCCGCATAGGCTGCCGAGCGATCCACTTTCGAGGGATCTTTTCCTGAGAAAGCTCCGCCACCATGGGCTCCGTGGCCGCCGTAGGTGTCGACAATAATTTTTCGGCCGGTTAATCCAGCGTCACCCATGGGACCGCCGGTGACGAAGCGACCTGTTGGGTTCATGTGAAACTTCGTGTTTTTATCAATCCAGTGGGCTGGAATAGACTTCTTAACAAGTTCTTCCATTAAAAATTCATAGATTTCTTTTTGCGAAATATGTTCTGCATGCTGCGTAGAAATCACGACTGTATCAATACGTTTTACTTTTCCATTTTCATATTGCGCAGAAACTTGCGACTTCGCATCCGGACGAATCCAATTTACTTTTTCTGATTTTCTGAGCGCTGCTAAGTCACGAACTAATTTATGAGACATCGACAATGTCAGCGGCATAAATTCAGGAGTTTCGTTCGTCGCATAACCAAACATCAAACCTTGGTCGCCCGCACCTTGATTGTCGGTACCAGTTTCTTTGACTCCCATTGAGATGTCCGGAGACTGCTGGCCGACTGCCACGGTCACCGCGCACGTTTTGTAATCGAAGCCTTTGTCGGAATGATCATACCCAATGCGTTTAATCGTATCGCGCGCAATCTCTGAGAAATTAACTTTTGCCGTTGTTGAAATTTCACCAGCAACAACCACAAGTCCCGTCGTCAAAAGAGTTTCGCAAGCCACGCGGCCCTTAGGATCTGTTTCTAGAATTTTATCTAGAATCGCATCGCTAATTTGATCCGCCATTTTATCAGGATGACCTTCAGAAACAGACTCACTTGTGAAGATATAATTTCTCACTTCGCACACCTCTTTGGGATAGAATTTGTATCAGCTTTTCGAAAGTACAATAAGGGGGTCAGGGGGTCAATCGGGATAGCAGGTTTTGGATTGCAAATGCTGCGTAAGGGGCTAGCAGCTGTGACGTAACAAATCATTTAGCTCGACAGTAGAGCTTGTGGCCTAGAGATCAGCTGTTCAGAGCTAATCTCTGACCGTAGAAATAAAATTTTACCCGGCTTTTTTCCATTTTGGCTGGAACTCAAATTGGCTGTTGATTTCCTGCAAGCGACCTTCTTTGGAAAGGTCGAACTTTTTGTGATCCATATAAATTTCTTTCACTTTTAAAAACTGCTTTTCTAACTTATCAGCCAGCAAATCCACAGCGACGTAAATATCGGTAGCGGTGGCTGTCGCTTTAAAAAACTTTTGCTTCGTATTTAAGGAAACTTCGACCTGAAATTCGTGCTGTGATTTCGAGTAATAGACATTGCATTCTCCGCCTTTAAGTAGAAATTGCCCGATTTCATCCAACTTTTCTGTGGTGTAGTTAACTAGAGAATCAGAGTAATCGAGGTGCTTGAATGTGTACTTAGACTTCATGCGTTTTCCTTGAGTTCCGCGTGACGGGATTGTCAGTCGGCGAATTCTTTTAAGAACTCGTTGTAGACAACCTATCGGCCAGAGCTAGACCAAAGTTGAGCGACAGTTGAGTGGCGATTAAGCGCTAGTTAAGCCGTAAATAAATATATTCCTGATTCTAAACGAATTCTCATTTTAGGACTGAAAACCGAACCCGCGAAGTGCATTTCGAAGTTTAAAAAAGTATCAAATTAGTACTGAATTAAAGATTTTATGGGACGCTTTTTAAAAGTCATTTGATTGATAAAAGTTAGGTTGATCAAAACTAATATGTCCTCCACTTCATAGCCCGCTTTCTCGCACAGCGAGATGCTAGCTTTCAGCGTTCCACCCGTCGCCAAAACATCGTCGCATATGATTACTTTTTTCTTGTGGGTAGCCTCAGACGGAGCAATTTCCAAAGTCGCCTGGCCGTATTCTAACTGATAAGATTCTTGAATAACGGGCGGAGGCAACTTTCCGGCCTTGCGCAAAGGCAAGAAGCCTTTGTTAAATTTGGCCGCCAGCATGGCCGCAAAAATAAAGCCGCGGGATTCAATTCCTAAAAATAAATCGACGTTTTCCAGATCAATCATTTTTGCGAAATCAACTGCCAGCTGAGCAAAAGCTTCGGGGCTTTGCAACAGCGGTGAAACATCTCGAAAAAGGACTCCGGGAATTGGAAAATCAGCAACGTCGCGGATTAAAGCTTGGTAGTTCATAGAAGTTATCATGGGTAGTGACCTTAAAAGTATTTTTTACGTTGGCTGGAAGGAAGAATACGTAAAACATCACGGTATTTCGCAACCGTTCGACGAGCGATATCAATTCCTTCTTTTCGCAACAGCTCAACTAATTTTTGATCGGAAAGTGGTTTCTTTGGATCTTCTTTAGACACGATTTCTCGCAACTTAATTTTCACAGATTCAGAAGCTAAAGCATCACCGCCGTCAGACGAATTGATACCCGAATTGAAAAAATATTTCAGCTCGTAAATTCCTTGGGGCGTATGCATATACTTCGAAGTTGTGACACGGCTGACGGTGGATTCATGCATGCCGATGTCGTTAGCGATATCGCGCAGAACCATGGGCTTTAAAAAGCTGGCGCCTTTTTCAAAAAATTCTTTTTGGTGCTTAACAATACTATCGCTGACTTTAAAAATCGTACGCTGCCGTTGATGAATTGATTTAATCAGCCAAACTGCTGATTTCAGTTTCTCTTGAATGTACTCCGAAGCGACCTTATCACCCGTTGGGTTGGCTCCGCCCTTGAGCATATTTTTGTAAAAATTCGAGATTTTTAATTTCGGTAAACCATCTTCGTTCAGAGAAACAATAAAATCATCGCCCACCTTGTAAACATAAACATCGGGTGTGACGAACTGCGTGTCGTTTCCAGCATAACTACGGCCTGGCTTTGGCTCCATCGCGTAGATAATTTTGCACATATCGATGATGACTTCCATCGAGCGATTCATCGCTTTAGCAATGGCTTCGTAATTCTTTTTTTCCAGATCTTTTAAATGATTCGATATTAAATTAACCAGATCGTTGGTGTCTTCTTCCAAAAGTTTAGCCTGAATCAACAAGCATTCTTTTAAATCACGGGCGCCGACCCCTGGAGGGTCAAATTGATGAATTAAACTTAAGGTGTCCTCAAGTAAATCAACATCAATTTTTTCTTCTTCCGCAATCTGAGTCAGTGGAACTTTTAAGTATCCATCATCATCAATGTGCCCAATGATCGCATCGGCAGCTTTTTCCTCTTCGTCCGAAAAGCCTGTCATTTTAATTTGCCAATAAAGATGATCGTTCAAAGTTTGAGTCGTTGAAATTATGTTTTCGTAATTCATAATTTCTTCGTTACCGTGCGAAGCTTCACGCGGCGCTTTATGCTGCGTTTCTAAATAGTTTTCCCATTCAAACTCATCTTGCTTCTGGGGATCTTGAATATTTTCAGCATTCGGAGTTTCTAACTGTGTATTATCCTGAACGTCCTGAGTTTGCTGCTCGGCTTCTTTCGTGCGTTCAAAATCTTCTTCTTTAAGAACTTCAGCTTCTTCTAAAATCGGGTTTTCTTCCAGTTCACTACGTACTTGAGTTTCAAGTTCAAGACGAGACAATTGCAAAAGCTTAATCGCCTGTTGCAGTTGCGGTGTGATCACCAAATTTTGACTTAAATTCATCGTCTGTCGTAATGCCATTATTTACTTACTCCAAAAAATTAGGCTAAAAACCCTAAAAATCCTTTTTCACAATTTAAAGCTACCATCTAAAATTACAATTCAGTTTTACAACCTAAAGTTCTCACCTAAATAAAACTTGCGGGCCACTTCTGAATTTGCAATTTCATCAGAGGTTCCACGAACTTGGATCTGCCCATCCTTCAGTATATAAGCATAATCGCAAATGCCCAAAGTCTCACGCACGTTGTGGTCAGTGATCAAAACTCCTATACCTTTGGCCTTAAGATCACGAATGATATTTTGAATATCCGCCACCGCTATGGGATCTATACCTGCGAAAGGCTCATCAAGCAGTAAAAAATGCGGAGAACTTGCTAGCGCCCGCGCAATTTCAACGCGACGTCGTTCTCCTCCGGATAATGAGTAACCTAAACTTTCACGAATGTGGTTAATACGAAAGTCTTGCAGCAAGTTTTCTAAGCGCACGCGGCGCTCTTGAGAGTCAAAAGCGTGAGCCTCTAAGGAAACCTGAATATTTTCTTCCACGGTCAGTTTACGAAAAATGCTGGGCTCCTGGGCTAGATAACTAAGTCCCGCTCGCGCGCGTTTATACATAGGATAATCGGTAATATTTAATTCATTCAGATAAATATCGCCGGCATCGGGTTTCACTAAGCCTACGACCATGTAGAATGATGTGGTTTTTCCAGCCCCGTTCGGACCAAGAAGCCCTACAACTTGCCCTGACTCAACTTCAAAGGTGGCCTCTTGAACTACTTTTCGTCCTTTGTATTGTTTAGAAATTTTGGCAATGCTTAGTTTGTTTTTCATAGTTTTGGCTTTTCTTTCTCGTCTTTTCTTATACCTTTTACATTCACTTGATTAATCTTAACTTTTTTGCCGCCATCAAGGAAGACGATTTCTTGGCCGTGAATTTCATCATCACCTTGCTGGACTTTAGGCTGACCACGCAAGGTCATTTTATCCTCAAGAAGATTTATTTCAAGTTCATCGCAAGTGGCCGTTTTTTCTTTTTCAACAAGTTTTACCCCTTGGGTAAGGATTATTCGTTCGAGGGACTTCGCGGACTTTGAATAATAGAAATGAGCCTTGGGTGAAGCTAGATGACTGGTTCCTAACATCATTTTCACATGGCCGTGGAAAACCGCTTCCTGGCTACTATTCGAAAATTCGGCTGAATCCGAAGTCAGGTTGAACTCTTTTTGGTCAATGACTTTATTCGTTTCTATTTGTTCCAGAATTTCCATTTTATTACTTTTGATATCAACGCGTAGACCAATTCCCTTTAATTTGAATCCTGGCCCCTTATTGTCAGCTGGCCCCTGCATGTAAACAGCATCGGAGCTTTTCATTAATTTTTCTTTAGCGCTGTATTTTAATGAATCTGTTTTGAACTGATAACCATTGGTGCTGGTTGTAAGAACATCCCCACGAATGATCATATCTTTAGTCGTTCCATCAATTTCCCCAATCTCACCCATAACAGTAAAATTGGAATTATTGTCAGAAAAAAACTGCACCTTTACTTTTTTTAACACCCACTGAGAATCGGACGTTCCCGAAGCTTCCGAAGCGAACAACACATAGCCTTTTTTATTTTCATCATTTTCGACTAAGTGCACGCCCAGCATTTTTTGCTCGACAGAATCTTTTTTTTGGCTAGCCGCTAAGTTTTGGATTTTTTGATACTGAGTGATATCATCGGATGGTTTTTCTAAAATTTTTGGAGATACAAAAAGGATCTCCAAAAAGATGAAGGCTAGCAGAATGATAAATAGAAGCGTGTATTTATTGAGTTTTGGTGTCCGAAGTCGCATCTTTACTTACGTCTTTTGCAACTGCGAAATTAATGGGACCGCCGCCTGCTTCATAGACTGAGTACATTATTTTTTTAAGGGTCAAATAGTCAATAGCCTTATC
>JAYTHR010000573.1:0-7902 GCA_043732425.1 Bdellovibrionales bacterium | reverse complement strand
AGTTTTTGCACAGTCACGCAATTTGGAAATGCTTTTTTTCGCACGCGTCCTTTCTGGATTCTTTGGAGCTTCAATCTCAACGGCCTCGGCTTACATCTCAGACATCACTCCGGCTAACGAAAGATCGAAGGGTATGGCTTTAATCGGAGCCGCATTTGGTTTAGGATTTTTATTTGGACCTGCCATTGGCGGCGCTTTAACGATCTGGGCCGGCCATTTGTCAACGGATCCATTTTTTCGAACTAGCTTTAGCTCGTACTGGGTTTCGGGTCTGTGCTTAATTACTTTTATTTATGCGTTTAAAAATCTGAAAGAAACTTTAAATAAAGATTTAGTTCAGGCGCCGAAGCTTAGCCGCTTCAAGGCGATATTAAAATATTTTTCAACAGCTACAGTTGGACCTTTGGTTTGTGTTTTTTTCTTATCTAACTTTGCCATGTCCATGATGGAAGCCACTTTAGTTCTGTTCATGAAGGCGAAATTTAATTGGGGCTTAATGGAAGTCAGTTTCGGCTTTGCCTATGTCGGCCTAATGATTGTCATCACTCAAGGTTATTTAGTTAGAAAATTACTTCCTAAGTTTGGAGAACGTAATATCTTACGTCTCGGGCTTATTCTGATGTCCTTAGGGCTTTGTGGAATCGCCGCCGCGCAATCACTTTTTGCAATGGCCGTCACGCAAACCTTACTGGCTTTAGGAATCGGCTTTGTGAATCCTTCAACGCTGGGATCAATTTCCCTTTTAACGAATCCGAATGAACAAGGGGCCGCTATGGGAACAACTCAAAGTATGGCGTCGTTAGGTAGAATTTTTGGTCCGGCCTTGGGCGGAGCCATGTTTGGTGCTTTCACAATCGAATCCCCTTTTATCATGGCAGGATTTTTCACATTAACAGGCCTACTTGTTGTCATCGCTATTTTTAAGCAAATCCCGGTTGCGGGTTTGGATACTCCGGGATTAAAACGTGCTAAATAAAATCGGCTTCTTTCAATTTGATAACTTAATTAAAAACAGAATCCCATTTTTACTTTTTAATTTTAGCAAAGACCTCAGTAGCTGGTACCAAAGCCTTTACAAAGAACACCTTTTGAAAAATCAGATCCTGACAAATTCAGGGCAATTCCTGCAAGATTTAGAATCAAAAGCCGCCGCCAAAGACGCGGCCATAATTCTACTTTGCGATGAGACTCAGGAATCCACTCGACTTTTTGCTGAATTAGAAAAAAAAGGTTACACAAACGTCTATGTCGTCGATGGCGGCTATCAGCAAATGATGACGGAACGCTCTTCTTCTTGATATTCTTTGCGGCATGAAAACAAATAATGCTCCCCTTGCAGATCGCTACCATCCCCAAGATGTTGAAGACAAAATTTACCAGTGGTGGGAAAAATCTGGCTTTTTTAAAGCCGAAGATAAATCTACCAAACCACCATTTTCTATTATTTTACCTCCGCCGAACGTGACCGGTTTCTTACATCTTGGACACGCTTTAGATCACACGATTCAAGATTTACTTATTCGTTGGAAGCGAATGAGCGGATACAACGCCATGTGGTTACCAGGAACAGACCATGCGGGGATTGCAACGCAGTCAGTAGTTGAAAAAGAATTAAAAAAATCAAATGTTACACGTCACGGTCTTGGGCGTGAAAAATTTGTCGAAAAAATTTGGGACTGGAAGCACGAATACGGAGACCGCATCTACGGGCAAATGCGTCGCCTAGGTGATTCTTGTGATTGGGACCGCGCCACTTTTACTTTAGATGAAGGAGTCTCGGCCGCTGTTCGAAAAGTTTTTGTAACGCTTTATAAAAAAGATTCTATTTATAAGGGAAAAAAATTAGTGAACTGGAGTGGACCGCTAGAAACCGCAATTTCAGATTTAGAAGTTGAGCATAAGCAAATCAAAGGATTGATGTATCACATCAATTATCCGATTGATGGCACTTCCGATTTTTTAACTATCGCTACGACTCGTCCCGAAACAATGCTGGGGGATTCTGCTTTATGTGTTCATCCTGATGATGCTCGCTATAAGCAGCTCATTGGCAAAACGGTGACTGTTCCACTGATCGGAAGAAAAATTAAAATTATTGCCGACACCTACGTAGACAAAGAATTTGGATCCGGCGTTGTCAAGATCACTCCGGCCCATGACTTTAATGACTACAAAATTGGAAAAACTCATCATCTTGAATTTATTAATTTACTGACTAAAAAATGCGAGATGAACGAAAATGCAGGGCCGTATCAGGGACTTAAAGTCGCGGAAGCTAGAAAAAAAGTTTTAGAAGATTTAAAAGCGCAAAACTTACTCGTGAAAGAAGAACCTCACGCTAATTCCGTGGGGCATTGTTCGCGCTCGGGGGCCGTGGTTGAGCCCATGCTTTCTGATCAGTGGTTTATGAAAATGGATCACTTAGCGACGCCGGCAAAGCGCGTTGTGGAATCTGGAACTATCCGATTTGAACCTGAATCGTGGGGAAAAGTTTATTTGCACTGGCTGAATATTATTGAAGACTGGTGTATCTCAAGACAACTTTGGTGGGGCCATCGTATACCCGCCTGGAGTTGCTCGGATTGCGAAAAATATACGGTTGCAGAAGTTGATCCTACGGTTTGCGAACACTGCGGAAAAAGTCATCTTAAGCAAGAAGAAGACGTTCTTGACACGTGGTTCAGCTCGGCCCTGTGGCCCTTTTCAACAATGGGTTGGCCGAATGAAGAAGAACATTCTAAAGAAACACAGCTGACGTTTTACCCGACCAACTATTTAGTGACTGGCCATGACATTATTTTCTTTTGGGTGGCTCGCATGATTATGATGGGGTTGGAGTTTAAAAAAGATGTTCCGTTTCGAACCGTGTACATTCACGGTTTAGTTCGCGATAGTCAGGGCCGAAAGATGTCGAAATCTTTGGGGAATTCGATTGACCCCATAGACATGATTGAAAAATATGGTGCCGATGCGTTGCGATTTAATTTTTTAGCCCACTTGTTTTCGGGAAAAGATTTTAAATTCAGTGAACAACGCATTGAAGGCTACCGAAACTTCATGAATAAAGTTTGGAATGCATCCCGCTTTGTTTTATCGAACCTGCATGATTTTAAAGTTCCGGCCGAGGGCCTGAAGGCTTTACCAGTTAAAAAAGATCTTTCCGTTTTTGATCAATGGATCATAGCCAAATTAGCTGAGACTGAAAAACAAGTCGATGAAGCTTTAAAAGCCGAACGTTTTTCTGATGCCGCGACAACTTTGTATCAATTTATTTGGAACCAATTCTGTGATTGGTATATCGAATTTACTAAGCCCATCATGACTGCCGGCACGTCTGCCGAAAAGCATGCGACCCAATTAGTTATGGCTCAGGTTCTCAACCGAATTATACGACTTTTACATCCGTTCTGCCCGTTTCTGACAGAGGAAATATACTCACGCCTTCCGATAAAAGCAGAAGCTTGTATTATTGATCAGTACCCGACTATCCAAATTGATAAAGATTTTTTAGCGTTCGGGAACAAGCAGTCGGAAAAAGAAATTGATATCGTAAAAGATGTTATCACAGCTGTCAGAAATATTCGCGGTGAGAATCGCATTAGTCCGGCCATAAAGTTAATCCTGCGCTTAGGTATTACAGACCCTGAGATTCATAAAATCCTGGAAAATAATCGCTCTTCCATGATGAATTTAGCCCGCATCGAAAAATTAGATATCGGCGCTGAAGGAAACTTAATGAAATGTGCCGTTGCGCCGGTAGCCGTTGGGAATCATCAGATCAAGGTCATCATCCCGTTAGAAGGGCTTGTTGATTTCGATGTGGAAATCAAGCGCATTGAAAAAGCGATCGAGAAATTAGAAAAAGATGTCGGCTTACTTAACGGAAAGCTATCGAACGAAAAATTTGTTCAAAATGCGGATGAAGATGTGATTGCGAACGACCGCATACTACTTCATCAATCCAGTGAGCAAATTATTTCTCTGAAACAAGCCCTAGTTCGTTTTCAGTAAGGATTTTGTGCCTATGAATATTCTTATCACGGGGGCCGCCGGTTACGTAGGCTCTCATACAGTTCACGCTTTGCTGAAGTCGAAGTTTTCTGCAAACGTAAAAATAATTGCTTACGACAATTTATCAACAGGTTTCGCATCTTCTATCCCACCACAAGTTCAGCTTGTGCAAGCAGACATTCGCGATACAGAAAAACTATCCCGGTGTTTGCAAGAATATAAAATTAATGCCGTTCTTCATTTCGCAGCGAAGCTGATTGTTCCAGAATCTGTGGAAAAACCCATCGAGTACTACGACAACAATATTACAGGAACTATTTCGTTGGTAAAAGCTTGCAAGCAAGCCCACGTGACTCAACTTATTTTTTCGTCATCTGGAGCCGTCTATGGTGAACCCAAAAGTTCAGAAAACTTTAAAGAATCTGACTTGGCTCAGCCAATAAATCCCTACGGCCAGTCAAAATTAATAGCAGAAAAAATAATCTCGGACAGTGAAGCCGACTTTGGTTTACGTTCAGTGTGCCTGCGCTACTTTAATGTCGCCGGTGCAGCAACAGATAGAAAAAACGGACAGCTGACTAAAAATGCAACCCACCTTGTTCATCTAGCCAGCCAAACGGCACTAGGTCTGCGGCCCAGAATGGAAATCTACGGTTCAGATTTCCCGACCGCTGACGGCACCGGCGTGCGAGATTATATTCATGTTGATGACTTAGCTGACTTACATGTCCATGCACTTTCATATTTATTTTCTGGAGAAAAATCTCAAATTTTAAATTGTGGTTACGGACGCGGATTTTCCGTGAAAGAAGTCATTACTACGATGCAAAAAGTTTCGGGCGTAAAATTTGAGATCCGTTCGCAAATGCGACGCCCCGGAGATCCGTCCCGATTGGTTGCGCAAGCAGATAAAATAAAATATTTATTTAACTGGAATCCGCGCTTTGACGATCTGGAATATATTTGTAGGTCGGCTTTGGAATGGGAAAAAACTAAGCCCTTAATTTAAATTTGCTAATTTACAGACACTGGCAGTTTGAAGTTGTCGCATCTGTTTCCATACAGCTAAATGTTTTTTCACCTTTAGTTAAAGAAAAAGACTGAAGTTTTCCATTTCTTTCAATAAGAACAAGTTCTTCACCTTCTTGATAATAAGCACGCCCACCTTTTTCTTCGAAAATGGGCTGGCCAGTACCACGTAAAGAACCTAAAAACTCATCGGACGGATCTGTTGCTTCTGTCGCCGTCAGCGGTTGCATCTCGGGCATGCCCTGCTCGTTCACTTTGTACAATTGAGCTCGTTTTATGGGGTTACCGTTATCTTGGTATTCAATTTCGGTACGAATCCGTTTTATAGCCCCATCTGAATATTTTAAATCCTGCTGTGTCCAATCGTCCATGCGAACGACCATTTCACCCAACGTCGATTTCAAGCTAGAAGCTAAATTCTCAAAGGTCGGAGCCATTTTTTCAGATTCAACACCGGGTTGAACTCCTAAACAAATGCCCAAGCGTTTTAAGTTATTCGAAAAGTTTTTTTGAATTTCGTTCAGCTGCTCGTCTGTCACAATCTGCGAATTTTTATCTTTTAGTGTTTTACTATCGGCCGCTTGTTTTTCGATGACCTTATCCGCGTTTGCCGAAGTGGCCGCAGTTTTATTATCAGTTTGTGAATCTAACTCAGAGATGGCTTCATTGGAAGCCATTGGATTTGAAGGGTGATCTTTGAAAAAGAAGATCGCCATCAGCAGCAGTGTAATAATGATGGCGACCAAATAGTGTTTTCGCATAGACTCGAATCTTATTTAATTAAACCAATTTCACGAAGTCGCTGCATTAAAAACTGGTGCGCCGTAGTATCTGGGTACTTGGCACCACTTCCCTGACACGAAGGCAAACAACTCAGCAAAGATTCAGGATGCGGATGCATAAAGAATGGCATCGAAAAACGCGATTTATTTTTGCCATCTTGAGGATTAATCACCCGGTGAGTTGTCGATGGAATAATATCATTCGTAATTCGCGCCAACATATCGCCGGCATCGACGATTAAAGCTCCATAATCTGTTTCAATATCAAGCCATGTTCCATCGCGGTCTTTTAACTGCAGACCCGAAGTTGTTGCTGCCGGAAGAATCGTAATAAAGTTAATATCTTCATGCGCCGCGGCCCGCACGCAGCGCGGATCAACCCCTTCAGGGATCGGCGGATAATGTAATAACCGAAGAATCGAATTCCCTTCGACAACCATATTTCTGAAAAAATCTTTTTCAACTTCTAGTGGGTAGGTCAAAGCTTCCATCATCTGAATGCCAGCAAGCTCAAGCTGTGAAAAAAGTTTCTCAAAAACAGGACGAAATTCTGGCACCGTATCTTGCGGCCAAATATTTTTCGGGTAGTACTTTGAAAATTGGTGACCATCTGGAACTTCCCGTCCCACGTGCCAAAATTCTTTTAAATCTTTCACTGGAGAATCTTTGGCGTGTTCTTTCCCGAAAGCCGTGTAGCCGCGCTGACCGCCGCCCTGCTCAGAAACATAAGAAAGCTTTTTTTTCTCGGGTAAGGCGTAAAGTTTTTCTAAAACCTGATAAGCTTCCGTGAGTAAACTGGTCGGTACGGAATGATCTTTCAAGATGATGAAGCCGTAATCTTTCATACCAATGAAAAGTTGTTCGATAAAATTAATTTTATCATTTTCAGAACCCTGCAAATAGGATCCCAAACTTAAGGTAGGTACTTTTCTTAAGGTAGACATTTTATTTGCGACATTCGTTTCCATCAGACGCCTCCAACTTTTTATAGGCTTTACATTAAACATATTTCTTTAGTTTTCGCTAGTTTTCACCTTGTTTTCTAGATGCAACTGACGACATTTCATGGTTCTAAAAAATAATATCAAAAACTTCGACAGTCGTATCGGTAGTAAATTCAAAATGAATATCTCCGTCGTAAAGCTTAAAAGCATGTTTATTTCGATATGGAGATTTTCCGGGCTCAAAACCACGATAAACTACGGGCCGCGGGTCTTCCTTTAAGATTTCTATGATTGCTTCTTGAAGCTCAGGGCGGCCCGTCCGAGTTATCCACTTTTGCAAAATTTCCAAAGCACCTGAGGCAAATTCCACGGTTATATTCTTAGCGACGACAGTAGACATCCAACCACCCCGAGCCGTTGGAACGCTTTCGTACTCTGGCAAATAGGGCTTTAGATCCAAAATCGGAGTTCCATCAACCAAGTCGGCTCCGGCAAAAATTAAAATATCATTTTTGATCTCTATCAATTCAACTAGCGATAAACCAATCGGATTTGGTCGGTGCGGTGATCGCGTTGCGAAAACTCCAATACTTTCGCCTTCAAGACGTGGCGGGTGAATTTTTGCGTGATAACGGGCTGAAGTATTTAAGTGAAATACGAACTGTAACCAAACATGCGAATAGCCAGCAAGTCCTTGTAGCGCGAGCTCAGGCTGCAAGTCAGGTCGCAGTTGAAGTTCAGAGTAAACTTTTTTGACTAAACCCGACTGCCGAGGGGTTCCAAATTTATCAGGGAAGCTGGATTTTAAATATCCAATAGGCTGGTATGTAAATGTCATCGACATAAAAATTCCCTCATCTGACGATTGTTATTCTTATCGTGCAGATTAAGGAATGTCTAACTACAACTAGAGTGATGACCTCAGCTAGCTAAAAATTTCCAGATTTTGCGGCTAACCCTTCACGATCAAGAATAATAATTTCTTTACCGTTCAAATCGATTAGCCCCTCATTCTTAAATTCTGTCAAATGCCGTGATAAGGATTCATTAATGGTACTGGCTAACTGAGCAAACTCATTACGCGTTAATTTTAAGTTTAAAGAAACACCATTTGTAGCTGGAACTCCAAACCGATC
>JAYTHR010000572.1:0-2316 GCA_043732425.1 Bdellovibrionales bacterium | reverse complement strand
AAGAATTTTTGATGCGAAATGTGTGGCGCGGAAATGTACGGGAACTTGAAAATACCATCGAACGAGCCGTAGTGCTTTCCCCCACCAAAGAAATTGATATCAATTCGTTCTTAATTATAGATGACGCTGTTTCTGCAGACGCTGAATCAAATCCGGTGGACTGTGAAAATACTTTTGTGTTTAAGTACGGCGAAGCTTTTTTGCCTTTAGAAGAAGTTGAAAAAAAATATATCCAACATGTTTTTATAAAAAATAACCGCGCCCGTGAAAGCACCGCGAAAATATTAGGGATCGATCGAAAAACTCTTTACCGAAAACTGCAAGAAGCCCCTGAACTGACTGACATTTAACAGTATCTATTGGGGCAAATAAATTACATCATTGGGGAAGAAATCATTAGATTTTTTCTCAGCCCGCATTGCGCGTACATCAGCTGGAATACTGATTGCTTCCTTAATTGTGAGTTCTACGAAGAAATTCTTTGTAAGACCTAATTAGGCAACGGACTGATTCATTTCAAGAATGAACAGCTGAATCAACAAAGGAGACAAGTTATGAACGCAGATCAAATTAAAGGAAAGTGGCAGCAGATCAAAGGTGATTTACAAAAGACTTGGGGCAAAATCACGGATGATGAATGGGACAAAACTAAAGGGGAAAGCAGTGCAGTGACAGGCTTAGTTCAAAATAAGTATGGTCAGGCTAAAGAAGAAGTTTCAACGAAAGTTTCAGAAATTTACGACAAGCATATTGGCTCGGCACAAAATGATTATCAGGGGGATGATGTTGAATCGCGAGAAGATTCAACAAGTTTTTTAAATAAGCAAAACGATAAGACAGCCCGTGAAAAAACTAGGTCGTCAGAATTTTAATTCTTGGGGCTTTAACTTTAGTCCGAAAAAAATAAAAAACAGGTTTAACTATTCTAAAAAGGGCGTCGTGACTACGATGGCCCGTTTTAATTTAGTTAATTGAGTTAACTTAGCTTTCCTCAAAGACATAGCCGACGCCGTAAACAGAAATAACCATGGGCCCTAAGAGGCCCATTTTTTTTCGAAGATGGGCGATATGAGTGTCTAATCCTTTTTGTTCAATTGTTGTCCCGTGAGCTGACCACACAGAGCGAATAATTTCTTCGCGGGACATGGGCACACTTTTATTTTTATAAAGGTTTAGTAAGAGTCTAAATTCGGTCGGAGTCAATACCGCATCTTTTTTTTGAGTTTTATTTAAAATAAAGCATTTTTGTAAATTCGTATCTAATTCAAAATATTTTGTTTTTAACGTCGAATTTTTTAATAGTTGGTAATGACGTAAATGGGCTTGGATGCGGGCTTTGAGTTCGGGCGTGAAGAATGGCTTCGTAATATAATCACACGCTCCACAGCTAAGACCGTACACCTTATCCGAAATTTCATCTTTCGCTGTTAGCATGATAAGGGGAGTCGAAGCGTACAGCGGATGGGCCGACAGTTCACTACAGAATGAGAATCCGTCGCCATCGGGAAGTGAAACGTCGATCAGAACTAAATCGAAGCGCGTAGTTTCAATTAATGCACGCGCATTTTCTAACGTCAGTGACTGGGTCACTTCAATGGGAATTAAACACTGTTTAATTACAATTCCCATTTCATAACTGTCGTCGACCAACAATATTTTCATTTACACACTCTCTCATTGTTATTCGCTGTGGATGCATTTTATCTTAAGACCACGACCTTGGTCATGCAATAAGCTAATTCATTTGTTAATCGTCAATTTATTTTAGAAATTTTAAAAGTAGAGATTTCTCTACCGCCATTCTTCCCAATAACCAATATTTTTTCGCTATGATTTAGTAGAACAACGAACGAGGCGACATAGGGGGGGACAATGTCAGCTTTAAATTTAAATCACCATACCATGATTCATAAAATACCAACAGTACTTATTGTTGATGATGATATTGATGTGATTATCAACATCGAGCGCACATTGACCCGCATGGGTTGTAATACTTTAAGTGCGTTAAGCATGGCAGAGGCTCAAAAAAAATTACTGGCAGGCAAAATTGATTTTGTTATTTTGGACTGGTGTTTAGATAAAGGATTATTAGCAAATCAGCTGATTGAAAAAGTGACTAAAACCTTTAAAAAATATTTGCCTGAAAATTCCGAATCGCAATCAGCACGCCGAGAAACTGTTTTTGTGACTCACTCGAGCCTTCAAGAGCATGAGCTGACCGCAGTTCCAAATGATTTTTTTCAATATTTAGAGCACTGGCAAAAGCCAATTCAACGTAATGATTTAGTTAAAAAAACAATGGATGTTTTAAAA
>JAYTHR010000571.1:0-2317 GCA_043732425.1 Bdellovibrionales bacterium | reverse complement strand
ATCTGGAACCACTTAACTTTGCAACTTTAAATATTAATACTAAAGATCCATTTATGAAAACGGGAATTGATGACCGTCCTGATGTAAAAGCTTCCTTGCTGACCGTTCAGGCAGCGCGAAGTTTACAGAAGTCGGCCCGGGCTGAAAGCTGGCCCACGATCCAGCTTTTAGGGGAAATCGGCTACGGCGGAAGCAATATTGCACTTTCTTCAGGTGGGAATCTTCTTGGAATTATTGGCGTGCAGATCAAAATTCCATTTTTTGATGGGGGCTATTTAGCGGCCAAAGGAAATCAAGGCAAGGTCACTCTAATGAAAGCCGAACTACAAGCCACGCAAGCGCGTATTGAAGCTGAGGGTCAAATTCAAGCTGCGATAGAAAAATTAGAAACCACAAAAGATGCCGCAGAACTTGCCACAGAACAAATTCAATTGGCTCAAGAGGAATTAAAAATTACTCAGCATCGGTTTAAGTCTGGAACTTCCAGTGGCCCTGAATTGGCAGCATCGCAAAGTAATTTTTCTACCGTTTTACTAAACCAAATTGATGTCATCGCAGCCAATGAAATAGCAAAAATTAATTACTACCGAACAATTTCTGAGATTGAACGCTACGTTAAAACGGAAGATCAATCTAAATGATTGCAGCGTTGATTTCAATTTTTACTGTTTTCGCAGTAGCAAAGCCATTAACAACTAATTTTAAACAAAAATTAACTCCGCCTTCGATTGAAGAAAATTTTGAATCTGAAACAAAGGAAACTGCAATGGATTTATCCCGTTACTTTCGGGACAACAATTGCGAAAATGTAATAAAATATTCTAAAGGCCGCGACTTTTTGAAATTAAAACCGATCGAATTAGCCATTATTGCATCTTGTGAACCGCCAGAAAAAGATCCTGAAAAAATATTTTCGTACGCTGAATCTAAAGACCCGTCAGATGATGCTATTTTACTGCTTCATGGTCGCTACCGATGGAAAAAATATAAATTAAATTCCAACGAGATCTGGGGAAAAATAATCAAGCAAACGAAGAATCAAGAAATTCTGGAACTTGCAGAGCAGTACTTAGACGGGAATGGACTTGATGCCGAAGTTTCATTATCCGCAAAAGTCAGCCGCACCATATCAATTCAAGTGGGTGCAGTTTATGAAACAAATCCTGAACAGCTTCCTAAATCAGATCCTAATTCATCCAAAAATTCGTCGTTCGGGGAAAATTGGAATTTGCTGAGTTCTAGACGTGTTGATTATAGTTTTGGATACATTGATTGGGCCGGTAGTTTTTCCGGCACTCAATACAATTCGTCTTCCAGTGCAAATTTACTTATGGCGGATATTTCTCCCACTTTTGCGCTCGAGAGTACCTCAGAGCAATATTTTTTATTTCGTCCCCTAATTAATGCCTTCACTCTTGATGGACATCTTTTTAATGCTTCCGCAGGATTTGCTATTGGTGAACTTTGGCAATATCCTTCATCGGAATTTAAATTTCTGTTTTCTTTATTTGGGGATCGTTACTACCAAGCAGGTTTAGAAAATCAAGCCGGTACTCATTATCTTCTTGAACAAAAATCGACATTTAAATTGAGTAACTTCTTAATTTATTTAAACTTATTTTGGCTAAAAACAAATGCCGCCCAGGACAGCACAATACCAGGTCAAGTAATCCCCTATTCGAATGCCACCGGCGGTTTTTCATTAGGATACCAATGGACCTATCGTGAATTTATTCTGGGAGGCAGTAGCACGATCTCGTTTAGACAGGACGACAGCAATTCTCAGTATCTGGATTCCAGTGGTACGGCCTATTCGAAAAAACGAAAAGACGTCAATAGCTACTATGAAATTTGGGGATCATTGCGGTTCACAAGTGATCTAACCGGAGTTTTATTTTTATCAGCCAGCCAAACAGCAAGCAATTTCTCCGAGCAGGATATTTTCGATAGAAATTTAAGTAATTCAGTCAGCGGACTTTCTCTGAAATATTCTTACTAGCGGCGAACCAGATTCGCGCGGCGTTTAGCAATTTCACGCTTTTCATTCAATGGAGCCTTCGCAACTAAAGTAGGTCGAGATCCAACTGAGGGACTTACCACATTTTTTGCGGCAGCCGAAGAGCGACTTACAGAGGCGTGGTTTGGGCCTTGTCGACGAGAAAAGTTTCCGCTTTTCATTTCAGCAGCGTGGTCTGCAGATACTTTGCTGATCACAGCACTCTGCAAACTGTCTTCCGCCAATACCAGAGAAGGTAAAAATCCTAAAATATTTAAAACCAGAATCAATTTAAAGTTTTTCATAATTTCTCCTTTTAAT
>JAYTHR010000570.1:0-2318 GCA_043732425.1 Bdellovibrionales bacterium | reverse complement strand
AATTAGCTTATGAATATGTGGATTTAGCTCCGTATTCAGAAAATGTCGATGTGGATTCTTTTGCTAAAGAATTGCAGTCTTTAGTTTCACCTTATTTTGGGCTTACGATGAAGCATATGAACGTGGGAAAAATTTTAATGTCTTCGTCGGGTGTCGCCGCAGGGAATGGACTGACCGTTCCTGCCGAATTGATGATGTTCTTTAAATCGATTGTTTCTATTGAAGGCTTAGGACAAAAGATTGTGCCTGATTTTGATTTTTTACAGTACACGTTGGGAATGGTCGGCGAAGTGGCTCAAAGTCAGTTTCAGCCAACAAAATTTATGGATGAAGCCGCCTCGATACTGCGTGAATCCAGGGGTTTTTTAAATTCTTTACCGCGCCAATTAAATCTGATCATGCGGCGCTATAATTCTCCAGATTTTCGCAGCAAAGTTGAAATCCAGGGGCTAGATGATTTTCGCCGCAGCGTTGAAATTTCTTTTAATCTTTTATTTTTGGGAATTATTATTGCCGCACTGATTATTTCAAGTTCTTTAATTTATCCGACTCAAGTCGTAGCCACAACGGCGGGAATGCCGACGATTAGTTTAGTGGGGTACATTTTAGCTGCTGTGTTAGGAATCGTTGGCTTTATTAATTACATCAAGAAAATTTAGGGAGTTCCATGCAGCATATTTATTATGAATTAAGTGTTTTAGGTAAAGCTATTCATTTTAAAAACTTATCTGCTGCCGCTTTACATGTCGGTTTAAGTCAGCCCCAGCTTTCAAGAATAATCGCGAAAATTGAAGATGAATTAAAAATTATTTTATTAGACCGCTCGGCCAAACGAAAATCAGGCTGGACACCGGTGGCCTTTCAATTGTCTTTGATGTTTGAAAAATCAAGCCGTCATTTAGACGCCGAACTGGCCAATCTAAGTCATAACCAGATTGTCGCTGAGCTAAAAATAGGAACTCTGGAAGGTCTTTCCTCGATCGCGATGAGTACGTGCCAGTTCTGTTTCGTAAATGTTGGTGTCGCAAAAATTTTTATTGAAATTTATGATTTAAGTGAACTCGAAGCGCATTTCTTAAGTGGCAATTTAGATTTAATTTTCACTTCAAAGACCCCAAGTCGACAAAAATTCAAATACTCGCAAGAACTAGGCTATCAGGTTCTTGAAAAAATTCAGACTAATAAAGACTACGCGGTGTTATCTAGCTTTGAAAATGGAAAAGCCGGCAAGAAAGAAATGGAAGCTTTCAAGCACGTTTTAGTTTCCAATTCTCTTTCGCTGCGTATGGAATGGTTTAAGACTATTGGTGGAACCGGATTTCTTCCCAGCGAAACAAAAAAAGGGAAAGCTAAAGAGCACGAACCCGTCTACTTGATTGGCTCAGAAATATTAAATCCTGTTTTATGGTCGCAAATTAGTTCTGGATTACAAAAATAGTTTTTTATTCACGCCAAAAGTGACAGGTATAACCACCAGGGTTTTTCTGTAAATAATCTTGGTGATAACTTTCTGCCGAATAAAAATCACCCGCCGGACGAATCTCGGTTACAATTGGCTTCTTCCACTTAGCGGACTGATCGATATTTTGTTTCACTTTTTCAGCGACTTGCTTCTGAGCTTCGTTCGTATAAAAAATAACCGATCGGTACTGAGTCCCCTTGTCGTTTCCCTGCTGATTTAAAGTGGTTGGGTCATGTAATTTGAAAAAAGCTTGTACCAGCTGTTCGTATTTTAAAATGTTTGAATCAAACGTGACCTGAATGGATTCAGCGTGACCGGTGGTTCCGGTTTTAACTTTCTGATAGATCGCATCGGCCGCGGAGGCCCCCCCGCAGTAACCCACCTCTGTTTCTAGGACTCCGGGAAGCTTGCGGATTAGTTCTTCGACGCCCCAAAAGCATCCGGCAGCAAAAATAGCTTTTTCTTGGCTCATATTAAAGACCTTTCGTGATATTTTTCATTTCGCAATCTAAACTGGCTTCGTCGTCGCCAAAAGATATTTTAGTTGTTAATGACTTTATTTGCATGTCATTGACCGAGTAAGCTTCCGCTGAGAAAAGATTTTTTTTCAAAATAATTTTGACCGAATTCATACGCTCTTCCATTACGCTAGCTTCAAAAATAAAAGAATTAAAATCCACTTGCACCGACGCCATTCCGTAATCGTCGACCGGAACTTCCACTAACTGAACATTTGGTTTCGCCCACAATACACAGGCTAATGCATAATGAATCATTTTGAACCTGCCATCAGGCATAAAAGTTCAAACATGACATCCACGGCTGCAATTGCAGTGATCTGAGACGGATCATAAGC
>JAYTHR010000569.1:0-2318 GCA_043732425.1 Bdellovibrionales bacterium | reverse complement strand
ATCATAAGGCCGCTGGAATTATCACGACCGATGATCTTTTGGCCTATTTAGCCACATTATTACTGGATGAAAAAGAACCTACCCACCCGGTGCTCAGTGCTATGAGCTTACAAACCATAGGAAAAGTTGCTGATTCCTTAGCGACCATTGGGATATAAAATCTTTATTTTATTTTTTTAAGCCTTCCCATAAATTAGAATCAAAGGCATGCTTTTGTCATGTTACAAAAATGGAAGCAAAGCTTTTCGGAGTTTCAAAAAAAATATGAAACGCGTTTAGATGTTTTATTTTTTGTTGGGGGATTTACCTTCGACGCCTTGATGGTTTCTGAGGTTGATGAACCTATAGCCATCGCGCAGCAGTTTTTTTATCTTTTTATTATTGCAGTCTTAATCCATTACGAAATTTTGTATCGTATGATGAAATGGCGGCCCGAGGGACGCTGGATCAAATTTTGGAACTATCGAAATCTTTTAGTACATTTTCTTTTAGGGACCTTACTTAATATTTACTCTTTGTTTTACATTAAAAGCTCCTCACTGATTAACAGTATCATCTTTTTGCTTCTAATGAGTGCTGGATTGCTGGCGAACGAATTACCCCTGGTTAAAAAATCTAAAGTCAGTTTAAAGGTAGGTCTTTTTTCAATTTGTCTTTTGTCTTTTTTTTCAATTATCTATCCCCTTGTTTTAGGGTTTATCGGTTGGACTCCTTTCGCGCTAGCGGTAGCAACGACGTTAGCGTTTTTCTATGTGCAAATTCGCTGGCTGCAGAAAACGGTGCCGGATGGTAAGGTTCTTTTCGGCGCGCTGCTGTTTCCGGGCAGCTCGGTTCTTCTGGTTTTTAGTTTTTTTTACTGGATGGGCTGGGTTCCCCCCATTCCATTAAGTACAAAAACGCAGGGTATTTATCACTTCATTGAAAAAAAGGATGGGGATTATCTGCTATCTACGGAAAAAATTTGGTGGAAATTTTGGCAATCTGGAGATCAAAACTTTCATTCAGAACCAGGCGACAAAATTTATTTTTACGCTCAAATATTTTCACCCGCGCGGATTTCGGGTGATGTTTTCATTCATTGGTTTTGGAAAGACCCAAAGAATAAATGGCAGTCCTCAGACCGGATACCGCTAAAAATAGTTGGCGGCCGCAAGGAAGGCTATCGTGGCTACGCCATGAAAGTGAACTATCAGCCAGGCTCGTGGCGTGTTCAGGTCGAAACACCCAACGGGCAGGAAATATCAAGGTTATCTTTTGAGGTCACTGCGGTTGAAAAAAATGAAAATCGCGTCTTTCAAATCATAAAACTTTAATTCTATTTTTTTTCGGGAATAATCTGCATTTCATTTAATACCATGGTGACCCCTCCGACCGATTTCGCTTTTTGAATGATAATAGCTTCCTCTTGGGTCGACAAGATGCGCCCCTTTAAAGTAACATGTCCGTGCACCGTAATCACTTTAACTGACTTTCCATATTCTGAAAGCGGACCGCTGCGAAGATTTTCTTGAATCGTCTGCGTGATCATTGTGTCGCTAAAGTCTTTAGGCTTTCTTTGATCGATTGAGGCCTCATTTTGCATACGATCTTTCAGATTTGTTTCTAATTTCTCGTCAACCACATCCGCAACAGATAAGAAACTGCATAACGAAAGAAAAAGTATAAAAACGCCAGTTAATTTTTTGCTCATAATCCTTCTTTCAAAATCACTCATTGAGAAGCATTTATTAAGACCTATCGAATTTGGTCAATAACTAGTTTACACAGTCTAATAAATTATAGGGCCCTTTACGTGTTGATTTTCTTTAACATTTTACCGACAATTCTGCTTTTGGCTAAAAAACTAACAAATTACTCTAGTTACGATAAAATCCTAGACCAAGATTTCTGGCCGGTTCCAAAAACAAAATATATGGTTTAAAGTGGTAGAGGATAAAGAATCCGAAAAAGTTAAAGGTAGCCTCGATTGGAAAATGAAAACGAAAAGCCTCTTATTCTAATTGTCGACGACGAAGTCGAACTTTGTGACACCATGTCGCTGACTTTTAGTATTCGTGGCTTCGAAGTGATCAGCGCTTACAGCGGCAACCAGGCGATCGAAATTCTTAAAACTAAACCTGTCGATATTTTACTATCGGATGTACGTATGGCCGATGGCAGCGGACTTGAATTAGTGACATGGGTTCATCAGTCGAAGCTAAAGATTCCGGTGGTTGCGCTTATGTCGGGTTATTCTGATGTGTCATCTCAAGAAATATCAAGACTTGGCGTCACCTTGTTTTTCGATAAGCCATTTCCTGTAAACACGGTGATTAAAA
>JAYTHR010000568.1:0-21876 GCA_043732425.1 Bdellovibrionales bacterium | reverse complement strand
CGGTATTTATTAGCTTCGACATTGATGCTTTGGTGGCTAGCGAAGCCGGTGGCTGCAGTCAGGCGTGGATGACCGGTTTAAAAATCGCGGATTGTCTGAAGTTTTTGACGTCTTTATACCAAAAGTCAAATACGCGGGGCCTGGGCATTTACGAAGTTTCTCCGCCGTTAGACCGTGATTTTCAAACATCTAAAACCGCGGCTTTAATTATTCATCACTTTTTATTTGAAAATAAGTCCTGATGAAAGGCTTCGGAAGCGATAATCACTCAGGCACCCACCCCGAACTTTTTGAAGCGTTAATCGCCTGTAATACCGAGCACGCCCCCAGCTACGGGACTGATCCCTACAGCGAAAAAGCCAAAGACAGCTTTAAAAAATTATTCGGACCCCAGACCCAAGTTTACTTTGTGTTTAACGGAACAGCCGCAAACGTTATCGCTTTGCAAACGGTGATGAAGCGCCACGAAGCGGTGCTTTGCACCAAGATCAGCCACTTAAATAGGGATGAGTGCGGAGCCCCTGAATTTTTTGCGGGTAAATTAATACCGCTGGATCACGTTGATGGGAAATTAAATTTAGAAATTTTGCAACAGGCCTTGATCCGCCGCGGGGATCAACACTTCAGCCAACCGCGAGTCGTGAGTTTAACTCAGCCGACCGAAGTGGGAACTTGTTATTCGCTACAAGAAATTAAAGAAATAACCGACTGGGCCCATCGCCACGACATGTTTGTTCACATTGATGGTTCGCGGTTATCAAATGCTTTAATTTATTTAAAGACCACATTCCGCGAAATGACCACGGATTTAGGAATAGATATCGTCTCGTTCGGCGGCACTAAAAATGGATTAATGATGGGTGAAGCTATTTTAGTATTGAATCCAAAAATTGGCGACGATGTAAAATACTTACGAAAGCAAGCTGCGCAGCTACCCTCAAAAACCCGATTTATCGCGGCGCAGTTTGAAAGCTACTTTGAAAAACATATTTATCAAAAAATTTCGCAGCACGTTTGCGAATTGGCCGAAAACCTTTACCAACAGCTGTCTTTGATTCCGGAACTGAAAATTACGTACCCCCGGCAAAGTAATGCGGTCTTTGTAAAGATTCCTCAGGCGTGGGTCAAAACTTTACGAGAAAAATACTTTTTTTATGTTTGGGACGAGAAAACTTTTGAATGCCGCTTAATGATCAGTTGGGATTCTACAAAAGAAGAGATCAACGGTTTTGTTGATCTCTTGAAAACACTTTCTAAAAAATAATTTCTGCCAGAACCTAAATTATTGGCAATCTTTTAAAAAATCGAGCATCTGATCCGCGTGACCTTCCGCTTTCACTTTACGAAATTCAGCCAGAAGATTTTGCGCTTCATCAATAATAAAAGTGCTGCGCTCGACCCCCATAATTTTCTTTCCGTACATATCTTTTAATTTGATCACATCAAAAATCTTACAAACAGTTTCATCACTGTCGCTCAGCAGTGGAATATGAAGCCCGCATTTATTAATAAACTTCTGATGGGAATTCAGATCATCGCGGGAAATACCGTAGACAACCGTATTTAAACTTTTGAAATGATCTTTAAGCCGACTGAAATCGTGGCCTTCTAACGTGCACCCTGGCGTATCATCTTTGGGATAAAAATAAAGAATAACTTTTTGACCCTGATGCGCCGACAACTGAAAGATTTCTTTCGCGGTGCTTGGTAACGTAAAATCGGGAACGCCCTTACCGACCTGGACTGGGTGGGATTCCACCGTTGTTTTGGTCAGAGTTTTGATGACCGGAAGTGGTGGCGTCATTTTTGGAGCGGCTTTCGTCGCTGTTTTCTTCTCTACTTCTTTCGCGGCTTTCGTCGCTGTTTGTTTCACTACTTTTTTCGCTACTTTTTTCGCTACTTTTTTCACGACGGTCTTCGCTGCTTTTTTGGCGATTTTCTTGGTCGGCTTTTGAGCTGCTTTTTTCGCCGGAGCTTTCGCTTTGACTTTTTTGCTGACTTTCTTTTTCATTTAAATCTCCTTCAGGTTCAGGATTTTTGTCCTGAGGGTTGGGTTTAATCTGGACTCGGTTCGGACGCGTTTCTGAAATCGGCGCCGTTTCTAAGTACTGGTCAATCACTTCGATTTCATTTTCAATCCGCTTAATTTTACCTTCCATGGGAACATAAACTTCAATTTTTTTATGTTCAACTAGATCTTTAAAGATTCCACCTTTCAAGACGAACTGGTGGTCACCGTGCCGATCAAAAAGAAAAGTCTTTAAGCGCAGTTCTTCGGAAGAACTAGCCGTTAGATTTAACAGGCGATTCCAACCGTCGCAGTTCAGGTGTTCGAGTTTCTTATTCAGCAATTTAAGATCGCATTTGATTTCACTTCCACCCAACGTCGCTGAATAACCTAAAACAGAAATCCATTCTTTCACGAAAAAACGAACGGTCAGTGAATCCGAATCCATCCCGATCTGAATATCTGCGACGATACTTTCCGGCTTCTGACAAATCTTTAAAACTTGAATTATTTTTGGATTTTTTGGCTGCGTGTCAACGCGGTAGCGACTGCAATCCAACGGGCTAGGAGCTTTGTTTTTGACACCGGAATCGGCCTCGACCACATAACTTAAAACCGAAAATAGTGTAGGTCCATCAAAGGCCGCATTTTTAAGTAAGACTTTCAGTGCTTCTTTTTCTAGGCTGGCTGCGAAATAGATGGCCTCCCGGTGCTTTTTATTTAAAGCATTGGCTGGCGCCTCAGCTGGAGTCGTTGTTATTACGGGCTTTGGTGAAAGGGCTTGGGAATCGGTCGCAGTATCTGTTTTTTTAAAACAGGATGTTAAAGACAAAACAATAGTAGTAACAATTAAAAAATATTTCACTTACAGTATTATGTTAAAATCTCATTCACTTTAGCAAGGATTTAGTAGACGATACGAAGATGAAAAATATATGGACTGCAAGCTACCCTCAATCTGTGCCCCACTCGATTCACATTGATCAGTACAAGAATATTTTAGATGTGGTCGATGAAGCTGTACGGAAATTTGATACAAAAATTGCTTTTAGCAGTTTTGGTGCTGATCTTAGTTATCACGAGCTAGACCAACTTTCCGGACAGTTTACGTCGTATTTACAAAATACATTAGGCCTTAAAAAAGGCGACCGGATCGCCATTCAGCTTCCTAATATTTTGCAATTTCCCATTGTTCTATTTGGTGCTTTACGCGCCGGTCTTATCATCGTAAACACAAATCCACTCTACACGGCCAGTGAAATGAAACATCAGTTCGTTAATTCTGGAGCCAAAGCCATTGTCATTCTGGCTCAGTTTGCCCATTTACTTGAAGGCATTCAGTCAGCGACTCAAATCGAACATGTGGTCGTCACCGAAGTGGGCGATCAACTGGCTTTCCCTAAAAGACAATTGATCAATTTTGTTCTTCGTTCGGTCAAAAAAATGGTGCCGCCGTATCAGCTGAAGCACCACTCGTGGGATCAGGCCTTACGTTTTGGACTTCAGAAAAGTTTTGTTCAGCCTGCCATCCGGATGGATGACACCGCTTTTTTACAGTACACCGGTGGAACCACGGGAGTTGCTAAAGGAGCCGTACTTAGCCATCGTAATATTATCGCCAACATGTTGCAAATCTGTGCGTGGATGAAACCAAAACTAGTTGAAGGCGAAGAAATCGCAATCACGCCTTTACCGCTGTATCATATTTTCTCGCTGACCGTGTGCAGTTTAGGCCTGATGAGATACGGAACTCAAAATGTTCTGATTGCTAACCCTAAAGATATTACCGGTTTTATTAAAGAAATGAAAAAATATAAATTTACAGTTCTGACGGGCGTTAATACTTTGTTTAATGCGCTGGCAAATCATCCGAAAATTTCCGAAGTGGATTTTTCAAATACGAAAATTTGCGTCGCGGGCGCTATGGCTTTACAAAAAGCCGTCAAAGAAAATTGGTTTGCAAAAACTAAGACGAACGTGATCGAAGGTTACGGACTCACCGAATCCTCACCTGTCGTTTGTTGTAATCCGATTGATGGAACAGATCAGGTCGGAACTATTGGCCTTCCCGTCCCGGATACTGAAATAAAATTCGTTGATGACCAGGGACAAGAAGTTCCGCTAGGTCAACCGGGTGAAATTTGTGTGCGCGGCCCGCAGGTCATGAGCAGCTACTACCTGCAACCTGAAGAAACCGCTCAAGTTTTTTCTGACGGTTGGTTGCTAACAGGTGATATTGGTCTGATGAATGCCGATGGTTTTGTTAAAATTGTAGATCGCAAAAAAGATATGATTTTAGTTTCAGGATTTAATGTTTATCCGAATGAAATCGAAGATGCTTTAGCTAAAAATCCTAAAATTTTGGAAGTGGCTTGCATCGGAATTCCCGATGAGCACTCGGGTGAAGTCGTTAAGGTTGTAATTGTAAAAAAAGACATGTCATTGACGGAAAAAGAAGTGATCGATTTTGCGCGGCAGAGCCTGACAAGTTATAAAGTTCCAAAGCATGTTGAGTTTAGAACCGAATTACCTAAAACTAACGTCGGGAAAATTCTTCGCAGGGCCTTACGAGATCCTGTGCAAAAATAATTTCCTAGTTTTGCAGGCAGCTTTATTTACAAAGCTGCCTGTGAATTAAAAAATAAGGTTATGCTCTTTTAGCCCAAGAAGAACACCAGCCCGTAGCGGCTACATTTTTCCCTGCTGCGAATGGCATTTGGCACGGAGCTGATTTTTTACCCGCAACAACAGATTCTTTATCTAAAACATAAAAAGTACAGCCAGTGCACTGTTGTTTTTCAAACTTAACGCCTGAACGTTCAGTTTTTAATGCGGCATCTTTTATTTCTTTGTTGTTGTGAACATAGTTAACGGCTTTAGCTGCTGGATCCTTTGGATCAACTAAGACAGCTCCTGCGGTTGCGGCACCCGCAGCTCCGCCTCGACGACGTTCTTCTGCTGAAAGTAAACTTGGTAATACTGATGCGATTCCTGCTAATGCTAATGTTGATTGGATAAACGAACGACGATTCATAGATGGCTCCTTGTAAGCAATTTGGCATGATTGTATACGCTTTCATTTAGTTTTCAATACGGTTAACGATTCGCATCAGACAATTGGATCCAATTATTTTTTAAAGAGTATAGAAATGCCTTATCAAGTAGCTTAGTATTGAACGATGAGTATTGAACAATGAATTATTCTTGGAATCAAAACGAAATTCCTATTTTGCAACTAGGTTCTGATTTTTTTGACCCGGCTATTCCTGCCGCGTTTCCATTAATGAAACTTCGCTACTTAAATCCTCAAATTCCGCTTTCATTTCCGGTTGAAAGACTTTGGGATTTTAAACCCGTACCAGCTAATATTCCACACCCCCTAGCACTGCGCTACCACGGCCATCAGTTTCAACATTACAATCCGCAGCTGGGCGACGGGCGCGGGTTTCTTTACGCACAGCTTCAACACAAACAGCAGTGGTTTGACCTAGGCACAAAAGGCAGCGGTCAAACTAAATACTCACGCAGTGGAGACGGCCGGCTGACGCTGAAGGGAGCTGTTCGTGAAGCTCTTGCCACCGAAATGCTAAGTTCGTTGGGCGTACGAACATCTCAAACATTATGTTTCTATGAAACTGGAGAAAACTTAACCCGAGGCGACGAACCCAGTCCGACCCGGTCTGCCGTTTTAACTAGATACAGTCTTGGACATATTCGTTTTGGAACTTTTCAGCGCTTAGCTTTTCTGAACGAAGTGGACAATATTAAAAAATTAGTTAGCTACTGCTTAAATTTTTACTACACCAAAGAAGCGGCTCAACTTAATTTTAAAGATGAAACTTTTGTGGCCTCGGTTTTTTTAGATTTAGTTTGCCAAAAAAATGCAGTACTTGCTGCCGAAGTGATGTTAGCGGGCTTTGTTCACGGCGTTTTAAATACCGATAACATGAATATTTCGGGCGAGCTTTTCGACTACGGTCCGTACCGGTTTCTACCCCACTACGATCCTAATTTCACGGCGGCGTATTTTGACCACCAAGGCTTGTATTCCTACGGCCGGCAACCCACTACTTTTTTATGGAACTTGCAGCAGTTGGCGAAAGCCCTCAGCGTGGCTTTTCCAGAAATTGCTGTGACCGAAATACTGAATCGCTTCAACGACTATTTTAATGAAGCTCTGCAAACTACTTTTTTAAAGCGACTCAATTTAAAATCCAGCGATCAGCAACTGACTACCGAGTCTCTATCGTTGTTTTTTCAATTGATGGATGAAAAACAACTTCACTTCGAACAAACTTTTTTTGATTTTCATTCATTTAATTTAGATCGTTTACAAAAATCAACGTTCGCGGTCAAATACTGCGGTCCTATTTTTGAACAACTTAAAGTTAATTTTTTAAAAATGAATGTCGCCGATGTTGAGAAGCAAGAATCCACCTACTTCAAAAAAATGATTCCAGAAACTTTAATCATCGATGAAATCGAATCTATCTGGAGTGCGATTGAAAATGCGGACGACTGGAGTCTTTTTGAAAAAAAACTTCAATCGATCCGCGAAATGGGACACCTTTCGCGTTAGAGAGAACCTTTAAACTAATGCTGCGGACTGGGTGCCGAATCCTCGCCGCGAATATTTTTAATCTTGACGCCGAGCCATATTCTAAATTGGTTAATGTAACCAAAAGCTGCAGGAACAACCAGTAAAGTTAAAAACGTCGAGCTGATAACTCCGCCGATAATTGCGACGCCCATCGATTGCCGCTGGGAACCCAGTTCCGTGAGGCCGATCGCAATCGGTAGCGTCCCCGCAATTAAGGCTAGCGAAGTCATTAGGATCGGTCGCAACCGAGTGCGGCAGGCCTTCACAAGGGCTTCATTCACGCCAAGACCTGTTTGCAGTAACTGCGTGGTGTAATCGACAAGTAGAATTGAATTTTTCGCAACCACACCCATCAAAAGAATCAAACCGATGATGGAAAAAATATCGATGGTTTTCCCGAACACAAACAGCGCTAGAAATGCCCCAGAGATTGCCAGTGGTAACGCTAATAGTATTGTAAACGGAGTGATGAAACTTTCGTAGAGTGACGATAAAACTAAATAGATAAAAAGAATTCCTAAACCCAAAGCAATCGTCATGTTGGCGATCAGATCTTTAAAGTCTTGGGCTTGGCCCTCGAACTTGTAACTGATTCCTAACGGAGGTTTTAATTCCGTCGCTAAAATTTGCTCGATCTCGGAAGATGCATTTCCTAGTGATCCATTGGGTCCTAAGTTTGCCGTGATCGCAATGAAACGCGCTTTGTTCTGACGATTAATTTGTGAGTAACCCTTTGTTTCTTTTGCTGAAGCCACTTTACTTAAAGGAATCATATTAAAATTTTGATTCGGAATAAAAGTGGTCGCAAACTCTTTTCTCAGATCTTTGCTCGAATCTGGAAATTTGATGCGAATCTTGTATTCAATCCCGTTTTCACGAAATATCGACGGCGTGACGCCTTCAGTGCGGTAGCGAAGTTCAAGGCCGGCAACCGACGTGGAAACACCGAGGGCCTCAGAGCGTGCGCGGTCGAACACTACTTGGTATTCAGGTTTTCCGGCGCGAAAGTTCGTGTCGACGTCGGTCAGGCCCGTAATTTTTTTCATACGGTCCTGTAGCTTTAAGGTGAAAGCCGCCAGCTGATCCAGATCGTCTCCGACTAGAAATAAATTCAGCGGCTTCTGTCCGCCCCCAGAAATATCGATATCACTGACCGCAATGATTGCGGACTTCCCCATGTCAGTTAAAGCGTTACGAACCAGCACCTTAAAATCTGAGGTTGATTTATCCCGCTGCGCGCGCGGTACTAATTTCACAAATAAAGTTGATTTGTTCGCTTCAAAATTATTAGATCCGACGGTCATCGAAATTAATTCAATCCCGCTAATTTCCTTTAAAACTTTTTCCACTTTTTTCGAAAAATCGAAAGTTCCTTCTAGCGAAGATCCGATGGGAAGCTCGACGGAAACTGCAAATTCGCCGATGTCATTCGGGGGTAAAAACGTTTTTGGAATAAATTTACCCAAAAACAAGGTGGCGAAGAAAAAAACCAGTGCAGAAAGTAAAACCAGCTTACGGTGTGAAACCGTCCAATTCAGAGCCGCTTCGTAAATATCTTCTAATTTTGATTGAAAGCGATCAAACCCCGTTAACATGCGTCCCACGAAATTTGTGCCCTTCACGTGATCGTCATTTTTGGCCATGTAAGCCGAAAGCATCGGGGCCACGGTAAAAGCATCAAAAGTTGAAATAATAATTGTGAATACAACCGTTAAACCAAACTGTTTAAAGAACTGCCCTACGATACCCGGCACAAATGAAATGGGACCAAACACAGCAATAACGACTAATGTGGTGGCTAAAACCGCAAGGGTTACTTCTTTAGTTCCTTCTAGCGCCGCCTTTTTCGGAGGCTTACCCATTTCTAAGTGACGAAAAATATTTTCCCGAACCACAATGGCATCATCGATCAATAGGCCGACAGCCAGCGACAGCGCCAACAGTGTCATGATATTAATGGAATACCCCATAGCGTACATAATGACAAAACCACCGAGCAAAGAATTCGGTAAAGCCAAGCCGGTGATAAAAGTTGATTTCACAGATCCTAAGAAGAAAAATACCACTAAGACACAGAGTAGAATTCCAAATAAAATACTTTGCTTTACGTCCTCGACGTTTAACCGAATGGGTGTGGATCCGTCACGCACCATAATCACCTGAGCTTCTAACTTTTTAGCTGTTAACAGCGCGTTTACTTTTTGAACTTGTTCTTTGATACGATCGGCGACGGCAACGGTATTTGCGCCAGACTGCTTATAAACTTCGAAGAACAACGCGGGCTTCCCGTTAATGGACGAAAATCGCTGCGCGGTTTCAAGCCCTCTTTCTACGGTGGCTATTTCCGATAATTTCACGGGTCTGTCCGAGCCTAAAAAATTAACAGATACTTCCTTGATTTGATTGATGCTACTAAATTCTCCGACAGTTCTTAACAGCATTTCGTCTTTTGAGTTTTCAACTTTCCCGATCGGGATATCTCTAGAGGAATCTTCGATATTTTTCTTCACTTGCAGCATCGATATTTGGTGATCTTGAAGCTTTTTCTTGTCGACAAGAATTTGAATTTCTTTTTTCTGCCCCCCAATAATTCGCACGAGCCCCACATCTTGTACCCGTTCAAACAAAGGTTTTATGGTTTCGTCGGCAATATCGAATAAGTCACCGGCATTTAAAGCCGAATTGACGGCTAGGCTGACGATCGGTTGATCGGCGGGGTCAAACCGCCGAATAACAGGTTCTTGAACGTCCAGAGGTAATTTGCTGCGCACATTTTGCACGCGGTTACGAACTTGTTGCTCGGCTTCTTTGATGTCTACACCTAATCGAAATTTCACGACGATGTTGGCGGCCGAATCGAAATTAAAAGACGATAAATCTTCTAGACCCGGAAGCGAAGAAAGCTCGTCTTCAATAATTTTTGAAACCTGTCGTTCAATGTCGACCGGTGAAGCTCCCGGATAACTGATTGCAACGAATACGACCGGAAAAGTCACATCGGGAAATTGATCCACCGGCATTTTTTTCATCGAAACAATTCCTAAAACAATCATCAGCGCAACCACGCAGGTGATGAAGATGGGTCGTTTAATTGAAAGCTCAGCTAAATTCATAATCGTACCTAGATCTTTCTCTACTTATAAAGGGATGAACAAAACACTAGAAGCTTCTAATTTTCTGAGCCCTGATTTCGCCTTCAGTAACGTCACTTCCGCTTCGGCCGCATCCGTTTCGGCGGTTACGACATTGGCGGTGATCGTCCTACCTTTACTAAATTTGTCTTGCTCTGCTTTGGCGCGCTCTCGTTGGTAATTCGCGACTTTTTCTAAAGTCATTACCGTTTGCTGCGTGATTTCATATTTTCTCATTAAATCATTCCACGCATTTTTTCCTAAAACTAAATTTCTTTCGGAAAGATACTGCGCGGCCAAGGCCTCTTTTGCTGCCGCCGATTTTTGCGCTAATTTGGCATCGGTATCAAAAAGCCATGTAAAATTCACGCCGATAAAGGTTTTCGGTCGATCTGTTCGATTTAAATTACTGGTCATTTGGGTGTAATCACGGTCGTACGAGGTCGTATTGTAAGACCCTAATAGCGAAATATCCGGCCGAAGTGAATCTGAAATTTCATCGGCTACAATTTTTTTTGTTTTGGCATCAAGAACCGATAAGTATGTCGATATCTGCACGACATTTTTCTTTTTCATTAAATCACTGAAATAATTCTGCGCTAACATCAAATCCGCTTCAATGGAAGGAGTCGCCTCACCGTCTGCCAATGACAAATACTCGCGAAATTTAGTTTCTTGCGTTTTGATCTCGTCTTCGGAGGCCACCAGCTGGACTTCGCGGACCGCGGCCAAAGCTTTAACGTTCATCAAATCAGCTCGGTCACTGATTCCGTTTGTGACCCGGCTCGAAGTCCAATTTTCTAATTTTTTTGCGCGCTCGAGATTTGATTTTTTTAAACGTAAATCATCTTTAGCGACGGCGTAGTCCCAAAACGTAGCTTCAGCGTCGTACAGGGCCGAGCGCAATTTTAAATCGACTCCTAAGGTTTCGGCTTGGTTGATTATCATTTCGCGTTCTTTTCGAAGCACGGTGCTTTGTCCAAACGAATCTTTCCACAGCGATTGCTGTAAACTAATTCCCAAGCCCCCATTCGTATACTGATCGAATGGCGGATTTCCATTGTCATTGCGGTACTGGTCGGTTTTTGCCGATAAAGTCAGTAATGTTCCCGTCGAAAATTTCTTAGATAAACCTAGCGAGTATTCAGCCACTTCGCGTTTACTACCGAAAATACTGGGTAAGCTGGCATCGTCTGCTAAAGAAGCCGCCGCGGTCAGCGTCGGAACAAGGACAATGTCCCCCGCAGTTAATCTTTCGTTCGAGGATTCTATCGAGTACGTTAACGAGCGAAATATTTTATTCTCTTTTTTTACCCGTTGAATATACTCATCTAGCGTCAAGGCCTGAGCTTGTAAGCTGATCACCAAGACGCCGAAAAGTGCGCCGCGAAAAGTCCTAGGTGCCATTATCTTCATAAGAGAACTCCCTGAATGTATATTTCAGCAATTTGCTGACTTAATTTTGCTTTGTTATTTACTAAATCATCGCAGTCTTTAAGTAACGGCGTTGGACATTCTTTCATTTCAAAAAATCCAAAAATACCTTCGGATAATAAAATAAAAAATAAGGCCGGATTGATGTCTTTTTTTACTATTTTTTGCGCCTGCGCGTCTTGAATAACTTTAAAAAAATTCTGAATCAGTGGGTAAAATATCTCTTCGTGTATTTCTTGAGAATGTTGTAGACCGGTTAACTTTTCGCGCGAAAAGATTTGACTGACTTCCGGATATTTATCGCGAAAAAAAAGTAATGAATCGATGGTCGCGGTGATATCTTCTTTAAAGAGTTCTTTCGTGAGCGGAGCCGTTCGTGCTTTCTTCGCCAACGCCTGCGACTGAACGCGCTCTTTTATTTCTAAAGCGCATTCCCGCATAACGGCTTTATACAAGCCTTCTTTACCGCCAAAATAATACGAAATCAGTGAGATATTCGAATCCGATTCCTTAGCGATTTCACGGGTGCTGCATTTATCTAAGCCAAACTTTGCAAAAAGTTTTGCGGCAACATTCAGAATAGTTTTTCTAGAATCTGTAGATTCTGCCACGGGCCCCCGGCTTGCCAAGGCTTTGACTTTAGAGTTTGAGGCGGCCAATGTCACCGAAAATCAATCAAACGATTGATTTTCTACTAAGTTGTTGAAATTGCTGTATAATTTAGAGTGCAAAATGCTTTTCAATGTAGCAAATGTGACTTAAAAAACTCAATCGTATTTCCAATTTCCAGGATCTGATTTTCCTTTTTTGCCGAGCCGTGTCCTTCGTCCGCAAAAATGATCAGCTGACTAGGAATATTTTTCTTCTCTAAAATTTGGTGAATTTGCAATGCCTCGCCGACCGGCACGCGCGGATCATTAGCCCCTTGGACAATCATCAGCGGAGCTTTGACTTTATCGACGTAAGTGATCGGTGAAAGTTTGAGTAAGGCTTCTTTATCTTTTTCGGGATCTCCGTATTCTGAAATTCGTAGAAGGCGACGGTAAGGGGCTGTATTATTTAAAAATGAGACCAAGTTGCTCATCCCTACAAGGGCGACTCCAGCATCATAAGATCCAGCGAAGCGAGTCATCGCCATTAAAGTCGAGTATCCACCGTAACTCCAGCCCATGACTCCGATTCGTAAAGGTTTTTCATTTTCTTTTTGCCAATTTTTTCTGATCCAAACGGCAGCGTCTTCGATATCGGTAATAACATTTTCACGACGAGGACCATTGTCACTATTCAACCAGGCCTTCCCGTACCCATCGCTTCCTCGCACATTCGGTTCAGCAAAAATAAATCCTTCATTCACGAAGGCTTGCGCAATCGTGCTAAAACCCGCGATGCTTTGCCCTTCGGGTCCCCCGTGAAAATGAACCACCACCGGACACGCATTTTTCTGATCGTGGCCGCTACGGCACTTTTCGGGCCTGCGCACAAACATCGGAATCTGAATTCCATCGCGAGTCACATAACTTTGAAGCTCTGAGACCGCAAACTGAGATAAATTTACTTCCGGAGCCGAAGGCACCACCCACTGCGTTTGCTTTTTTGTTTTCCAATCATACGAATATCCCATGCGCGGCGCTTTCGAAGTGATAATCCCCAACATAGTCACTTGTCCGTCTCGTGTTGTTTTTCCGGCAAAAACATGATCGGCACCAGCAAACTTCGGAATACGTAATGGCTTGTAATTTTTGGCATCAAGCGCATTGAGTTCAGAGTAACCACCGCGATTAATATTATAGATGATTCGCGTTTTCAAATGGTCCATTGAAAAACTAGATACATCGTAATTGAGGTCCGCCGTCAGCGCCCTTAGTTTATTTTTTCCATCAACTTTTTGCAGTTGGTATAACTTTTTAAAATCGCCTAAATGATTTGCCAAAACAACAAACTCACCCTCTTTCGCCGCGTATTGAACTTCGTATTCTTCTTTTTCGTTTTGCCCGATGACCGGCTCTAGTTTCTGGGTGGCCGCATTGAAGTCATAAAATTCGCTTTCACGCGCGCCATTTAATTTCAGCAACAGCAGTGACTTTCCGTTATTTCTTTGATCGGCGATGGTCCAATACCCGTCACCCACAAAAATAGTTTCAATACTTTTGTCAGCTAAATTCATTTTGTAAACGGAATATGAATCAGGCTTCTTATCATTCGCCGTAAAATACATAAAAGCCGAATCATCAGTAATAAAACTAAAACCAGCTTGAACTTTTTTGCGTCGATAAAGCTCATCGATAAGACCTGTTTTAAGATCTAATTTAAAAAGCCCGGGATTTTCTTCTCCGTTAATATCTTTCGACAGAATGAGGAACTTCCCGTTCGGTGCAATATCCCCAATCGTCACGGCATCCGTACCGCTTGTGAGTTGAACCGGAAAAGCTTTGGGACCATCAATTTTCCAGACATGAGACTGGCCCGTCACCCGCCAGGTAAAATAAAGATTTTTTTTATCTGGCGACAAGATTCCCATACCCGAAGCAGTCACATCAAATATTTTTTTCAACTTGTTGGCCATGTCGCTTGAAAGTGGTGGTGGTGCGTATTTATTTAAAGTTTCTGCAGTCACGGAGTCTTTACCCAGACCCGTGTAAGACGTCTCGGAACGGGCCGAACAACCAAGAATAATGATCCCAATCAGTAGCATGTTTTTCATTTGCACCTCAGTGAATCTAGTGTTCATTTTATTTTTTAAGTTGTCGATGGTTTTTAGTCTGGGAACTGGCAGTGCATTGACCCTTTCATGAGATTCGCTATACTTTAAGCTTCCATCACCGAAAGAGGTTCTTCTATGATGTTTTTTAAATGGGTAACTCTGAGCGCGTTAATCTGTGGCTCTACATTGGCGCGCGCCGAGGAAATTCGAGTTGTTAGTAGTGAAACATCGGCGACGAAATGCTACAGCGAAAATGGGGAACCTAAAGGTTTTATGCTAGAAACTTTGATCGAGGGTCTGAAAAGCGCGGGCTACACACCCAAAGTGCAGACCATGCCCTTCAAGCGCGCGTTAGACGAAGCAAAAACAGGAAGCGCAATTATTCCCTGCTTGTTCAAGACTGCTGACAGAGAAAAGGATTTTTTCTTCTCGGATGAAATTGGACTTGAAGAAGCCATTGTGGTCACAAAAAAAGGAAAAGAATTTCCGGTGAAAAGCTTTTCGGATCTTAAAGGGAAAAAAGTAGGCTATTTAAATGGTGGAAGCCTGGGAAATGATTTTGAAGTCGCCAAGGCCTACCTGAATCTAGATGTGGATAATGATGCGGTCCTTCGCTTGAAAAAGTTAGAGGCCGGGCGCGTGGATGCTATTCTTATAAATCCCGGAAAAAGTGCTCTTATTTACCAAGTCAAAAAAGCCGGTCTAGTTATAGATAATTTCTCGATCGTTGCGACCCTAACTAAGGAACCGAACTACGCGGCCATTTCTAAAAAGGCTCCACAAGCTCAAAAGACCATCGATAGATTAAATGCCGAATTAAAAAAAATGCGCTCTAACGGAGCCATCGAAAAAATAAATAAAAAATACGGATTCTAATTGAAGTAAGTAGTATCACCAGCAAGCACGGCGCATGATGCTACCGTCTTATTAGACTTTCGCGTGCGAGCTTGCCGTTTTCAAAAGCGAGAAAAACTTCATAATAAGCCATAGACCAAGACCCCAGGTACCGTTCACAAGAAGTCCAAATGGGATGTTGTGTAAATTAATTTCAATTCCTTTTAACGGCAGCACTACGGTGTAAACAACCAGCGTCGGAAGCAAGGCGCCTAAAATGATGGATCCAATCAACTGCCCGCGCGCGGATTTTTTCTTCAACAGTGTCCAAATGAAAATCCCCCAAAGACCACCAAAAAAGGCTAACGAAATAACGCTCGGAACACCCAGGGGCTTTGTTGGATTCATGTTAAACGGTACCGCCGGAATAGTTTCAAATAATTTAATCAGCGCGATCAACCCTTGATGAAAAATTAAGGTTGAGAAAAAGCCAGCAAGGAAGGATTTAATGATCGTCATATTTTTCCTTTGTAGTTAATCGTAGAACTAGAACTTAATTTGTTTTATTAATTTAGTCAAAGGGGCCTTCGGTGCTCGTGACTTAGCGCTGAAGCTCGGAAGGTTTCACCAAATCATCCAACCAACCGCCCGTGAAGGTTAAGGCTTTACCGTCGAAATTAAACAGAATGTTTGATTTGTATTCAGGATTAAAATTAATTTCGTTGGGCTTAACGCCAGAATCTTGAAGTAAGCTTAAAAAATGATTTTTTTCAGACTGAAAATCAACCGGTGACCCTTCGTTAAAAAGTTGCTCGGTCGTGGCACAGAAATTTTGAACTCGCAGATCGTTCACTAATTCTGGCTTTTTCGCCACCAGGTTATTCAAACCTAAAAATAAATAGCTGCGGTCAAGAATCGATTCGATATCGGTCTGGTGCTCTTTCATATCCGTGAACGCGGCGTACGCCGAGGAATAAAACTGCGCTTTTTCAACTAGGGTTTCATCGCTACGATCCGCAGCTTGGGTCAACTCAGTAACAAGATCATGCATCTTTGGAAGTCTAAAGACATAACGAATTAACGGCTTCGTGGCTTCAATCCGCGGATCTAATTGGGTGGAATCAAACGCCTGCGCGAATTCTTGTTCGGGGATACTTCCTGCTTTAGCTTTTGATAAACTTTTACAGAAATCGCTAAGCGGTTGTTTGGCGGACGTCAGATCTTCAATCGTCTTCTTAGTCATTCGATGATCTTCTGCCGGCGGCTTGACCCCATTTTCAGAAACTGAATTCGTCTCGCCGATGCTTAGCGCGGCCGTGGATTCTTTATTTTGCGGCGCCGCCACCGTTGATGCAGGTTTGCCGTAAGCTTTTTCAGCGGGCGTAGACGACGCGATCAGCGACCTTGCTGAGGGTAACTTATAAAAAATAAAAAGCCCCGCGACGACCATGAGACTCATGAAAATCAACGATAATAGAATGAAACCTTTGAAAAAGCGACTCATTATTTTTTCTTCAGTAAATCTGCCAGGTTTCCTAAACCACTGTTTGAAAAACCAGATTTTGCAGAATGAGTTTTCCACGACAGATCTTCGGCCTCAGTCGCTAAACCCAAAGAGATCCGCTTTTGTTCAAACAGAATTTCATCCACCTGAACTTCAATGATATCGCCCTTTTTCTTCATATCTATTTTTTGGAAATCAACGGAATCACGAAATTTAGACTTCGGCAAAAGACCGGTAATGCCCGGAGCAATTTGAATAAAGTAACCAAATACTTCTTTCTTTTCAACCGTACCTTTGTGCACAGAACCCACCGGAAAATTTTGCGGGACCTTCATCCACGGATCACCTTCATCGCCTGCTTGCTTGATCGATAATGAAATCTTCAATCGGCTATCAAGATCTTCCACTTTTAAAATCATCACGGCTACCGTTTGTCCAACAGATACAACTTCGCTAGGATCAGAAACGCGCGACCAGCCCAGCTCAGAGATATGCACCAGTCCTTCAACGCCGTCGCCGATATCAACGAAGGCTCCAAATTTTTCTAAGCGAGTCACTTTCCCTTTTAAAAGATCTCCGGGCTTGGCGGAATCAATAAACTGCCCTTCTTTTTCGGCCTTGTTCAAATCCAGAAGCTGGCGTCTGGAAACGACAATGTTACGACCTTTGGGTTCATATTTTGTAATGATGAAATCGAATTTTTTTTCAAGATAACTTTGCGCATCGATCACTTTGTAATCCATTTGGCTGACCGGGCAAAAAGCAATTTTATTTTGGATATTCACGCGAAATCCGCCATTGCACACTTCGACGACGCGGCCTTCAACCGGCATTTCCATATCAAAGGCGTCTTCCAAAGAGTCCATGTCTTGGCTAGCTTTCCGAGATCCTTTTTTGACGACGCGAATTTCTCCGCCCTTGGTGTTGACCACAACCACGTCGATGCGATCACCGACTTTGTATTTTAAAATTTTATTCTCATCTAAAAGCTCGGATTTTAAAATAACGGCATCCTGAGAAATGGGAGTCGAAAGAAAAGCTTCTTCTTTACCGATCGATAAAATTTCAGCCACAAAACCATCTCCGTTTTTGAGGCGCCCGCCGACGGCGTCGACAGAATTTTCAAATAACGAAGCAAAATCAGTTGTCGGTTTAGCCTGAACTTCGTCACCAAATATATCGCGTTTTGACATGAGAATAATCCCCTTAAAAATATGTGAAATGAGAAGGCAATATTAGGCCTTTAGCCGACTAATTTCAAGGTCCATATTTGTGACCTGTTTAAAAGTACGACATCCCCGAACGTTCTGGTGCTTTTAAGCAGGGTATTCTTTGTGCCCTTCAAAGCGGTTGCAGTATTGGTGTTAGCAAAAAACAGAAAAGGACTTTACGATGAGACTCGCGTACTTTTTAATAGGCCTAATTTTAACGACCACTTCATTTGCACAGGCAAAAAAACGGTCTGCTCGATGGTAATCAATTCCGCTGACGAAATCAATGCCTTCAAATCAGCCCTTTCACCGAATGCTTTTGATTTTGTTGAATTAACCCAAAATAAAAAAGATAGCGCTGACTGGTTTAGAAATTCGTGCGCTGCCAAAATTCAAAGCGATATTTTAGTGATCTCCGGACACTTCGCCGGAACATTTTTTGGTGAATCCGGACTTAATCTGCCGATCAATGATTTAGAGTCGGCGAGCTGCCGTTCAGAGTGCGATGGTATTTTAAAGCGTCCTAAAGAAGTTTTCCTGTTTGGATGTAATACCTTGGCCGGAAAAAAAGCAGATCAGCTGGATTGATAGCCGGTCATACTCACGCCAGATCGTGCATATACTGAATTTGAATAAACCGAATATGACCCAAGACGAAATGATATAAGCTTGCTGAATGCACATACAAGCCGATCTTGAACTGGGGGATTTAGATATGAAACAATTTGAAAATCCAAATTTTCGCTACGCTTTAAGTTGTTTGAATCCCCGCGCAGGAACCGTTTCAAATATAATTAACTCTTACAATCAATAAAAATTTTTGACTTAAGTCTTTGGCAGCCGACGTTTAACAGATAAAGTCAGTTCGAAAGTAGCTACTTTTTCTGTTAGGCTGATCGCCGGAACGATGGCGTAGGCCGATAACGTCCGATTGATTCTTTCCGTCGAATTTTTTGCTTCGGCAATCTGCTCGACAACGATTTGGGCTTCGTCACAAATAAATAAAACATCTCCTTCGGCCCGTTTTAGAAACTGCGCCTTATAATCTTTAAAAAGAAAATCGATTTTCTGACCTGAAGCTGAGATTTTTTTTACGGCCAGCATGGCAATACAAAGTTCAGAGCCGATGGCCAGGGCTCCGAAGTACATCGCGCCCAGATGGTTTTTTGTGCGGTAGCCGAGTTTCATTTTTAAGACGGTTCGAGCCGCTGAGGCTTCAATCACCTGCGGCGCGCAGAAGCCGATTAATGGAATTTTAAACCAGGCGTACAAAGTTAAGAAAAGTGTATCCTTGAAGTTTTGCCACGAATTTTCTTTGGTTTTTTCTAGCTGACTTTCTGAATTCACTTTCATAGGCCTCCCGAAAAAAATTCTACCCTAGTCTTGAAAATAAGCGCAAACTGATTCTCATGAAACAGATCGAAACGGCTTTTACAAAAATGCTGAACATCCAGTACCCGCTTATTGGCGCCCCCATGTTTTTGGTATCTAACGCTGACATGGTCACTGAAATTAGTGAAGCCGGCGGTATCGGAACTTTCCCAAGTCTTAATTACCGCACCAGCGAAAAATATCACGAGGCTTTACTGCAAATGAAAACGCGCACCAAAAAGCCGATCGGCGTGAATATTATTGTTAATAAAAGTAATACGCGGGCTTCAGCCGATTTAAAAATCGCGCTGGATCAGGGGGTCGAACTGTTCATCACTTCCTTAGGTTCGCCGAAGGAAGTGATTAGTGAAGCTCACAAAAATGGGGCGCGCGTAATTTGTGATGTGATTAACCTAGAGCAAGCAAAGAAAGTAGAAGACCTGGGGGCCGACGGCGTTATTGCTGTTTCTGCTGGAGCCGGAGGCCATGCGGGTCCAATCTCGCCGCTGATACTTGTTAGCTGGTTACAAAAAAAATTAACGATTCCAGTGATTGCTGCAGGTGGAATCGCGACAGGTGCGACCATGGCATCGATGTTGACCCTTGGGGCTGCGGCCGTCAGTGTCGGAACTCGCTTTATTGCCAGTCATGAGGCTAGCGTCGATGCCAACTATAAAAACGCGATTTTATCTTCCTCACCCGAAGATATCGTTTTAACCACGCGACTTTCTGGAACTCCGGCTTCAGTTATTCGCACGGCCTACATCGATAAAATGGGCTTAGCGCTACCCTGGTACTTGAAAGTTTTAAAAGATCAAAAATTAACAAAAAAGTATATCGTCCCGCTGATTCATTTTTTAGGCTCAAAAACTTTAGAGGAAGCGGCCGCAGGACCGACCTGGAAAACGGTATGGAGCGCGGGTCAATCCGTCGGCCTTATTGATGAACTTCTACCTTGCCGAGAAATCGTCGAAAAAATAATTCGTGAGTACGAGCAGGCTTTGGATCAAACTCCCAGACTTAAAGAGATGTTATGCGATGAAAAAAATAAGTAATTACGATGTCTTACATATTTTAGTGAATCAGAAATATGAAGCTGAAGATCTATTAATTAAGCTCAGCGAAGGAAAGTCGTTTAGCGAACTGGCTCAAAAATTTTCAACCTGCCCGTCGGGAAAAAATGGTGGCTCCTTGGGCCCTATACCTACGGGAAAAGCAGATCCTGATTTCGAAACGGTCGCATTAGCCCTGAAACCCGGAGAGCGCAGTCTTCGCCCCGTGCGCACCCGCTTTGGCTATCATATCATTCAGCGCTTATCCTAATTTCAGAAAATAACGCCTCGCAGTTTCTGAAAAACTAAAAGCACTGATTGAAATCAGTCAGAACCTAAACTAAAAATAAAACCTTATGGATCATAAAATAATAGTTTCGAAATTTGGTGGAACTTCGATGGGTGATGCGGCCTGCATGCTTCGAAGTGCTGAAGTCTGCGTGAAGCAGAGATCCTCGCTCGTCGTGGTATCAGCGACATCGGGAACAACCAATCAGCTGATAGAATTGTCTCACACGGCCGAAAAAAGTACTTGGGAAAAAGCGGCCGCAGTTTTAGCTTTGATTAAAACAAATCATTTTAAAATCGCAGCCGATTTAAAAGTGAAATCCACGTCCCTCGACACCTTGAATTTTCTTTTTACAGAATTAGAATCTTTAACCAAGGGAATTCATCTTCTCAAAGATTGTTCACCCAAAGCTTTTGACTACATCCAAAGTTTTGGCGAACGACTTTCTTCTATTTTATTTGCCGAAGCCCTAGAACAAAAATATCAAGCGCCGGCGGTCAAAAAAATTCAGTGGTTAGATGCTCGTCAAATTTTAAAAACGGATGATCAGTTTGGAAAAGCTAAACCCTTAACCCCGGAAATTACACGCTTGGCTGGGGAACATTTAGTGCCTCACATCCATCAAGGCGTGATTTTCGTGACCCAAGGCTTCATCGGCGAAACTACGGACGGAAAGACCACGACGTTGGGCCGCGGTGGCAGCGATTATTCGGCAGCCATATTTGCCGAAGCCGTCGGTGCTGACGCCTTAGAAATCTGGACTGACGTTCCCGGAATTGCCACGACGGATCCCCGCCTGACTGCAGACGCCAGATCTTTAAAAGAGATTTCTTTCAAAGAGGCTTCTGAGTTAGCTACTTTTGGGGCCAAAGTTTTACACCCCGCAACCTTGATTCCCGCGATCAGAAAAAATATTCCCGTTTTTGTGGGCTCTAGTTTTGATGCGGATCAACGTGGAACTTGGGTGTTAAAGGAAGTTTCAGAGTGGCCCTTGGTGCGCGCGATGGCCTTACGCAAAAAACAAATCCTAGTGACTTTAACAACGCCTGAGATGTTACACACCCATGGCTTTTTATTCGGAATTTTCAAAATATTTAACGATCATAAAGTCAGTATCGACGCCATCACGACCAGTGAAATCAGCGTTTCGGTGACCCTAGATGACAGCACCTTGATGAATAAAAAATTAATCGAAGATCTTTCGGCATCCGCAGAAGTTCAGATTGAAGAGGGACTGGCCTTAATCAGTTTGATTGGAAATAACATCAACCACACGCCCGGACTTGCAAAACAAATCTTTTCGGCGATCGAAGATATCAATGTGCGTATGATCTGTTTGGGTGCAAGCAAACACAATTTTTGTTTTTTAGTTAAAGAAGATTTGGGTGCCCAGGTGATCCAAAAGTTGCACAAACACTTTATTCATTAATTTTGTTTTAATTGATTCAGTTGTTTTTCTGCCGTTTCAACAGATTCCATGTAATGAATTAAATCTTCTTCAATGCGGTTCATGTCCATTCCGACAAAGGACAGATCTTTTGCTAAATGACCCGCTTGTAAACCCTGCGCGGTTAAAAGTTCGTGCGTCAGTTCGTCTCGTTTTTTCTGAAGCTGCAATAAACTTTGTTCACATTTACTGATATTTTTTTGGGCCTCTTTTAATTCACTTTGTATTTTTTTAGTTTCTTCTTTGTAATTAAACTTCGGCTTTGTTTCCGTAGCGGCTTCCGTTTTCACTTCG